>JACPGD010000341.1 GCA_016182645.1 Candidatus Hydrogenedentota bacterium
GAGATGCCGCTGCTCCTGGACGCGCAGCTTGATGCGCCCGGTCAACTCGAACGACCAGAGGAGTATCGAAGTGACAAATAGGATGTTGATGAGCTGCGTGCCGATGACCCATTGTGCCGATACCAACTGCCAACTGAGCAGCAACAGGAGGACGCCGCTCGCCAACACGAATATCCAGGACGCGAGAAACAGTTTCGCCATCCGGCTGCCCCTTCGCATGGCCTGAAGGTCCATGACACCAACGAGCATCAGCGCTCCGACCGCGAGGTACCGGTTGAATTGCAGGCTAATCAGCAGATCCGTGCACAGTACAAACACAAAATCGGCCAGACACAACACCACGAACGCGGCGGCCAGCCGCGCGAGCCGCGGTGTGTAGCGGCGCGAATCAAGAAACGACTTCGAGAAGATCACAAACGTCGCGCACATCAACACAAGAAACAAGTTGTTGGCACGCGCCGCGAACCACGGCATGTCACGCCAAAGCAGCATATTGCCGATGCCATTGCCCGCGACGAAGAAAAGCATCCACGACGTGATGAAAAGGCAGAGGTACAGATAGCCCGCCTCACGCAGGGAGACAAAGACGAGCAGGTGAAAAATCGCCAATACCAAGAGCACGCCGATCGCAATCAATTCTGGGTAATAGGCGGTCGAAATCCGATCATAAAAAGCTGGCGCCGCCCAAAGCCAGGCCCGAAGTCGAAAATCTCCCGTATTTTCAAGCCGGAGCAGCACCGTCGTCTGGGCGCCAGGCTTCAGTTCAATCGGAAACGAGGGCATCGGATGGTGAATGGGGCGCATGTCAAACGGGCGCGCCGTGCCGCTCTTGTACTCCTGATAGCCGTTCCCAGTCGCGACATATAGATCGACGTACGACAACCTGGGGTTGCGGATCTCGAGTACGAGGTGCTCCTCCTGCGTCAGATTCAGCAGGGTCCCCGCCAGCCAAACAGTCCCCTCCATCATACCCAACCCAAACCATTCCTCCCGGCAGTCGAGAAACTCGCCCGCCTCAAACAAGGACCGCGCCTCCTCCACCGACAGCGCCTTCCCCTCCTCGACGTAAAAACCCATCGCAGAGGTGAAGACCATCCGTTCCCCGGGATTGCGGAAGGCCGCTGCCTCCTGGCCTTCGGCCCATCCGCCGCACACGGGCAGCAAGAGCCACCCCGCCGTCAGCGCCAGGGGTCGAAGGTATCCATACGTCCGTGGCAGGAATTGTTTTGATTCAGCCATTCTCTCTTTCCACACTTGAGAATGCAGCGTCCACACCGTCGAGGCGCACCAGTATACCTTAGTGCACACTTTCCGAATTACCGTGACGTATCCACGAATGGTTACGGTCGTAGCGTCCGGCCTCTGTATTACTAACCTTCAAATTCTTGTTGCGCCACGCAGAATCTCTCCGGCGGTCTTGCGCACCAAAGCCGTTATCCGAAGTTCTTTCGTTCTTTCTCCGTGTTCTATGTGCGCTCCGTGGTTCAATCTGCGTCATCTGCGGTTTTCTCTGCCGCCAATTTGGTTGCGGCTATGCCGCGCTGTGCCGGACGGGAACACGCAGCACAGTCCGGAACGTGCAGCAAAGCAGGGAGTTGGTGCAGGTTTAGGCCGGCGTTGCACAGTCCCGTCCGGCACAGAGGCCGGACGCTACGGAAGCTGGAATACGTTACCGCATTTACGAAATGGAGCACTTGATCTTGAGCCGACACACCCAAAATTGGAGATACTCACCTCCGGCGACGTTTGAATGAACACCCGCCCCTTCCGCATTCTTCTCCGATGCACCATGAACCCAATATGAAAAAGGCTTCCGCGCCGGCAGGACCGCCGCGGACGCAGGTGTGGCGGATGTTTGATCGCATCGCCCATCGCTACGATCTATTGAATCGCCTGTTGTCCTTTGGGACGGACGTGCGCTGGCGAAAACGGCTGGCCCGTGCGCTGCCTGACGGCGCCGATCTGCGCGTGCTTGACCTCGCCACCGGCACGGGCGATGTCCTGTTGACGCTGGCCCGGGAATCCTGTCACGTCCGGAGCGCTGTGGGCGCCGACATGTCCCTCGGCATGCTCAGGTTGGGGAAGGAAAAACTCGCCGCTGCGAATCTCGGACGTTTCTGGATGGTCCGGGGCGATGCAACGGCGCTGGGAGTCGCGGACGCGCAGTTTGACGCCGTCACGATCGCTTTTGGCATCCGCAATGTCCTCGACACCCGTGCCGCGCTGCGCGAGATGGTCCGCGTGCTGCTTCCGGGCGGCCGCGCGCTCATCCTCGAATTCAGTCTGCCAAAGAACCACCTGGTTCGCCGAGGGTACCTGCTCTATTTCCGGCACGTCCTGCCCCGGCTGGGTGCTCTGATCTCCGGCGACGCCCATGCGTATCGCTATCTGAACGAGACTGTCGAGACCTTCCCCCACGGGGAAGACTTTTGCCGCCTCATGCGGGAGGCGGGATTCCACAACGTGACGGCCCACCCGCTCACCTTTGGAATTGCTGCGATCTACGTGGGCGTCGTCCCACAGTAATGCGTGGCGCCACACGCCAAGCCTTTGAACTTCCCCACCTCCGCGGGCCATACTGTGGCTTCTTCACGTGAGAGAGGAGAATACCATGTCGGTCATGGATGCCGCGGCGGGGGCCGTGCGGGGCCGGAGGCCGGAGTTGTATGCGCGCTACCGCCTGCCGGAGCCGGTGCTGGTGACGCGGCCGACAATGCCCGCGCTGGCAAAGTATCAAGAGCAGATTGCGGGCATCTGGGAACGGCAATGGCTCACAAATAATGGACAGTTGCACCAGGAATTCGAGGCGCGGCTCGCGGCCTATCTCGAGGTCGAGCACCTGAGCCTCTTCTGCAACGGGACGATTGCCCTCCTGGTCGCCCTGCAGGCGCTGCGCATCCATGAAGGCGAGGTCATCACGACGCCCTTCACTTTTCCGGCGACGGTCCACGTCCTCTATTGGAACCGCATCCGTCCGGTCTTTTGCGATATCGACGAGTACACCTTCAATCTCGACCCAAATTGTATTGAGCGGTTGATTGGTCCCGACACCAAAGCCATCCTGCCTGTGCACGTGTTTGGTTATCCGTGCAATATCGGGGCCATCCAGGAAATTGCGGACCGGCACGGGCTGGACGTCATCTACGATGCAGCGCATGCGTTTGGCGTGCGGCACCGCGGGCAACCCCTGGCCTCCTATGGCGATCTCTCCGTCCTGTCCTTCCACGCGACGAAGCTCTTCAGCTCGATTGAGGGCGGGGCAATTGTCGCCAGTACGGCCGCGGAGAAAAAGCGCATTGATTTCCTGAAGAATTTCGGGTTCGCGGATGAGGAGACGGTCATTGGGCCCGGCATTAACGGCAAGATGAACGAGTTCCAGGCGGCGTATGGGCTGCTGGAACTGGACCTGATTGACGAAGAGATCGTGCGGCGGCGGGCGCTGGTCGAACTCTACCGACGTGAATTGGCGGATGTGCCGGGCATCAGCTTCCGGCTGGACTTGCCGGAGACCGAGCACAATTACGCCTATTTCCCGATCCTGGTGGATGCGTCCGCGTATGGGATGGATCGGGACGCCTTGCACGCCGAGTTGAAGCAGTTCAACATCTTCACACGGAAATATTTCTTCCCGCTGTGCTCCACCATCCCGTGCTATCTCTCGCTGCCTTCCGCGGACCCAAAGCATCTGCCGGTCGCCGAGCGCGTCTCCAAGCGCATTCTCTGCTTGCCGATCTACGGACGGCTTGCGCCGGAAACAGTGCAGCAGATTTGTGCGGTCATCAAAGTATTGGGGAAATCTTAGGAGTATGGGGGACGTGGTGGCAGCGGCGAAGGGTTTCGCACCGGCTTCAGAACAGCCGGAGTTCAGCGTCATCATTACGTGCTACTACGAAAAGCGCAGCATCGACGAATTCTACGGAAAGTTATCGGCCGCCCTCGAGTCGCTGCACCGGAGCTACGAGATCATTTTCGTCAACGATGGTAGCACTGACGGCACCTGGGACAAATTGAAGGCGATTTTCGCCCGGGATCCGCACGTCAGCGTTGTGATCGACCTCTTCCAGAACACCGGTCAGGCCGCCGCGATGACGGCCGGCTTCAAAGAGGCGCGCGGCCGCAAGTTTGTATTTATGGACAGCGACCTGCAACTCGACCCGGGCGAATTGCCATTGCTCGTGGCAAAGTTTGATGAGGGCTATGACATCGTCAGCGGCTGTCGCAAGAACCGCAAGGATTCCTGGTCCCGCGTGATTCCCTCAAAGCTGGCGAACGTCATCATGCGCAAAGTCTCGCGCAGTACGCTGACCGATTTCGGGTGCACGTTTAAGATCTATGACGCGCGCCTCATCCGCGCATTCCCGTACGGCCCTACCAACCCGTGGAAACCGGCGTATGTCATCGCGCAGACACGCCGCTGGGCCGAAGTACCCGTGACGCATTATCCGCGGAAATATGGGAAGTCCGGCTGGACCTTCCGCAAGCTGTTCGCCTACAACATGGACAATCTCGTCGGGATCTCGGATCGGCCGTTTCAGATCCTGTCCGGCGTGTGCTTCCTGTTTGCCGTGTTGTTCATCGTCCGCATCCTCCTCGGTTTCGTCATGCCGTTCCGCGTGCTGTCCGAGATTAGCAACGGCCTCCTCCTCAATTTCCTCATGTTCAGTCTCTTATTCACGCTCGCCGTACTTTCGGCCGTGGGCGAATTCTTGGTCCGAAGCTACAACCTCCTCCAAAAACACCCCGCCTACATCGTGCGGGAATTACTGCGGAAGTGACTTTCACTTCCTCCGATGTCCTCGCCAGTGGGGGACTTCCCCGGCTCAGGAGGACACGGCCGGGCCTGCACGGCGCGAAGGCGCTTGTTGGGCGTTCCGCGGCGTGCGCTCGCACCAATACACGTAGATCCCTAACGCGATAACGGCGCATTCCGCGATCCAGTAGATCATGAGCATGTTCATGATGCCGCTGGTGAAACCATAACTGTGCAGGCCCACGCCGAGCAGGTTTACGCCCCACCAGGAAAAGGCGA
>JACPGD010000331.1 GCA_016182645.1 Candidatus Hydrogenedentota bacterium
AAGAGCCGACTCCCTCTGATCCGCCTCAGGTCCTTGCCACGCAAACTGAAGTCTTGAACAGTCCCGCGAGCAACAATGGAACCACAACAGGCGCCAATGATCGATTGCCCAACGTTCCCTCCGGTGCGGCTGCTATCAGACGCTCACAGGATGATTCCCCTCCGCCTTCTCAACTCCAGGCCGCGCCGGATTCACCCTGGACCGGCGCCATCAAGATCAACATCGGTATCTTGCTCCCCTTGGCCACAGTTGTCTTGCTGGGCCTTGTCTATCTCACCGCCCGCCGCCGCATGCCCTGAAGATTGGCCTCAGTGTGCAGGTGTTGATAGCATGTTCTTCCATGGCTACGCGAAAAGGCCGGGACACGAAATCCCACGAACATGTTCCCAGTAGCTGATAATGTGACTTGATGGTCGGCTATGACACGCCGCTCTCCTGCGAAAGGGCGGCGTAATGCAACGGTTGTCCCGATTCCGCAGCTGCTAATTGCAGCAACCTGGCAAACGCGCCTCAGTCCTTTGCGGGCGTATTTCCAAAATCAACATCATAATTGTCGCCTATATCTTAAGCGTATTATGAGATCTGTGACCACCCCGAAGAACGCGATATATGCACCAGATTATTTCTTGCCAGCGTTGGTCAGCACGCGCTACCGTAGCAGGAGATCGGAAGGTCGTGCGCCGTTGCCATCGCAACGGCGTTCCTGCCAAGTGTGCGGGGGACATCCACGCGGAGTGATGAATCATGATAAGCAAGTTCTGGCCAGTGCTGACATGTCTGTTGTGCGGCACCAGCGCCGCCTTCGCGGCGCCGCTGACTTTGGACAACGGCAAGCTGCTGCTCGAATTCGATGAAGCCACCGGCGGGTTGACGCGTATCCAGCGCGACGGCGCCGCGCAGGGCTTCATCCGCGGCGCGGCCGAGAAGCCGCTGCTCTGGCAACTCGTTCTTCGGAACAGCGCCGGAGAGGAACACCTGATCGACAACACGCAGGCCGGCCCGCCGAGCATCGAAAAGGGCCCGGAGATGAACGTGAAGTCGCTGACGGAGACCGCCACGCCGACGCTGGAGTTGTCCACGACCACGCTTCACTGGAACGACGTGGATCTGCCGGGTGAGACAGACACACTGGATGTGTCGGTCGCCTGTCAGTTCTTTGCGGA
Organism: Candidatus Hydrogenedentota bacterium; assembly: GCA_016182645.1. Lineage (GTDB taxonomy): Bacteria > Hydrogenedentota > Hydrogenedentia > Hydrogenedentales > JACPGD01 > JACPGD01. The sequence continues at coordinate 1,164 of JACPGD010000331.1, forward strand.
CTCGGACACCGCGCTCTTGCGGCTCAGAGTTGACAATACGAGCACGAAGTACGGCCTGTGGCTGCTGCACTTTCCCATCATCGCGCCGTTGGGCGACGCCAAGAGCACGAACATCGCGGTCGGCCGCGGCACATGGGGCATGCTCTACCCCGCGCCGCAGGAGCGGCTCAGCGGCGAGTACCCCGCCAACAACTGGCCGATGCAGTTCCTGCTCGCGCTCGAGGGCGGCGAAGGCCTTTATCTGGCCGCGCACGATGCCCAAGCCATGTACAAGAAGTTTGAAGTGCAAACGGGCGCCGACCTCCGCATCATTCAACGCGCTGTGGACATGGGTGTGCCCGGGAACGACTGGACGGCGCCTTACCCTTACGCCGTTGGCGTTTATCAGGGCGATTGGATGGACGGCTGCAAACGGTTCCGGACGTGGGCCGAGGGGGCGGCGCCGTGGCTGCGCAAAGGGCCGCTTGCGAAGCGTAAGGACGTGCCCGAGCGCATGCGCCGGGTGTGTGCCTGGCTCCTTGGCGGCGGCACGCGCGAGGATGCCGTGCCGAAGGTAAAGCAATTTGCCGAAGCCATCGGCGCGCCCGTCGGCGTCCATTGGTACAACTGGCACGAAATCCCCTTCGACACCTATTACCCGAATTACTTCCCGACCAAGCCCGGCTTCGCGGAAGGCGTGAAGGAATTGACGGACGCGGGCATCGTGGTCATGCCCTACATCAACGCGCGCCTCTGGGACACGCAAAATGAAAACTTCGCCGAAGCCAAGCCGCACAGCGCCAAGAATGAAAAGGGTGAAGTGACCATCGAGGAATATGGCTCCGGCGCGAAGCTTGCCGTCATGTGCCCCAACCAGCATTTCTGGCAGCACACCATCGAGGACATTGTCCGCCGCCTGGGGCAGGAATGCGGCGTCAATGCGGTCTATCTCGACCAGATTGCGTCGGCGCCGCCGCGCGTCTGCTTCGACGCCAGCCACGGTCATCCTCTCGGCTCGGGCAGTTTGTGGGTCGATGGCTACCGCCAGATGCTCGGTCCGATCAAGAACTTTTGCACGAGCGGCGGCCGCCAAATCGGCCTCACCACCGAGAACGACGCCGACGCCTACATGGACAATGTGGACGCGCACCTGATCTGGACGCCGCGCAGCCAGGACGACATACCCATGATGACCGCCGTCTACAGCGGACACTCGCTCTACTTCGCGAGCAACCGCACTTTCTTTACCGACGACGGCTACGCGCTCTGTCAGGCCCGTGATTTCACGTGGGGTGCGCAACTCGGCTGGGACGGCGTCGATATCCTCGCTCCAGAACACGCCGCGAAACTGGAGATCCTCGGCCGGCTCGCGCGCCTTCGCGAAAAACTGCTCGAATTCTTTGTTTACGGTGAATTACTCGAGGTGCTCCCTGTCCCCAGCGATGTCCCCACACTCAGCGGCACATGGAACACCCCCAAAGGCGATGCACCCGTCACGCTTCCTGCTGTGCACGCCACGCTCTGGCGGGCGCGCGACGGCCGCCTCGCGCTCATCGCCGCCAACGCGGCCCCCGAGGCGCAAACCATCGGCGTCACGCTCCCCGCCGATCTGTTGAAAGACTCTAGTTGGCAAGTCCGTCAACTCAACGGTGCCCCCACTGAACTGCCGAGTCTCTCTGCTTCCACGCTCCAGGTCACGATCTCCCCGCGTGACGGGAACGCCATAATCCTCTCCCCGTGAGTCCACGCACCGACGGCGTTCAGCTTCGCGCCGCGCGCTTCAGCGCCTTGAGCGTCTTCATGACGTTGTTTTCACCGCGGCCGAAGTAGTCGTGAAGCCGCTCGTATTCTGCGAAGAGCGGCTGGTACTTCTTGTTATTTTCGAGATTGGACCTGAAGGTCTTATTGCGGAGTCGGGCCATTTTTTGGGCGGCGTCCTGGACGGAATCGTAGCCGCCGGCGGCCTTGCCCGCCGCGACCGCGCCCCAGATGGCCGCGCCGAGCGCGACGGTCTGATCGCTGGCCGCGACTTTGATTTCGCGGCCGGTGACGTCGGCGAAGATCTGCATGCAGAGTGGGTTCTTCCCTGGCAATCCGCCGCAGGCGTACAACTCGTCGATGGGGCAACCACCCTGTTCGAGTTGTTTAATGATCTTGTAGGTGCCGAAGGCGGTGGACTCGAGAAGCGCGCGGTAGATTTCGGCGGGGGTAGTGGCGAGGGTCAAGCCGATGATCAGCCCGGAGAGGTCCGCGTCGACGAGGATGCAGCGGTTGCCGTTCCACCAATCGAGGCAGAGCAAGCCATTCTCGCCGACGGCCAGATCCGCGGCGTGGCGGCCCAGGTAGCCGTGCACATCCGTCCCTTCGTCCTTGGCCGCCTGCGCGACTTCGCCGGGCACGCAATGCTCCATGAACCAGGCGAAAATGTCGCCGACGGCGACCTGGCCCGCCTCGAATCCGTACAACCCTGGCAGTATACCGTCTTTCACGACACCGCACATGCCGTCAATGACGCGCTTTTCCTCGCCGCAGACCATATGACAAAGGCTGGTGCCCATGATCATAACCATTTTGCCCGGCCCCGTCACGGTGGAGGACGGCACGGCGACGTGCGCGTCGATTCCGCCCACGCCGACCGCGGTACCGGGCTTCAGTCCCAACCTTGACGCCATTTCGGCAGTCAGGCCGCCCGCGCGCACGCCGGCCGGGACGACCTCGCCGCGCAGTTTCTCCGCGACGACATGCTCGAGCCGCGGGTGCAAGGCTTTAAGGAAAGCGTTGCTTGGGTAGCCCTCGTCCCACATCGCCTTATAACCGGCGGCGCAGGCGTTGCGCACGAGCGCGCCCGTAAGCTGCAAGACGATCCAGTCCCCGGCTTCAATAAATTGGTCGGCGGCGTCGTACACTTCGGGCGCTTCTTCCAGCACCTGGAGGATTTTGGGAAACAACCACTCGCTGCTGACTTTGCCGCCATACCGCGCGAGAAAGTCTTCACCGCGTTTGCGCGCGAGTTCATTGAGCCGGTCGGCCTGCGGCTGCGCGCCATGGTGCTTCCACAGCTTCACCCAGGCATGCGGGTTCGCGTCCCACCTGTCCTGCATGCAGAGCGGCGTGCCTTCGCCATCGATGGGGAGCACAGTGCAGGCGGTGAAATCGACGCCGATGCCGATCACATCCTCGCCGCTGACGCCGGATTCCTGGAGCACGCGTGGGATGACGGTTTCGAGGACGCACAGGTAATCGCGGGGGTTCTGCAAGGCCCAGTCCGGCGGCAGTTTCTGGCCGGTCCCCGGCAGCACCTCGTCAATGACGCCATCGCCATAATTTTCGATGGCGACCCCAACTTCCTCGCCACTGTCCACCGCCACCAACAGCGCGCGGCCCGACTCCGTGCCGTAATCCAATCCAATGACATATTTCCGTGCCATGGAAGAAACTCCTTCTCCCCAGTGGGGTCCTTGGTCCCTGGCAGTAGCTGATACGTTTGGAGAAGCATGATAACAAACGCGCGCGGCGGGGTAGAACTTGCGATGTTGAGATAATGAGGGCTATCGGGCTAGTCGGACTGGTCAGACCGGTCTGAGGAGCCGAAAGGGGCAGGGGCGCTGTTTCACATGCAAGGGTGTGGAAGTGCGGTGGATTTGCTCTTATACTTAGGCCGTGTCCATGGTCAGTGTTCAGGGAAAGTGAGGGAGACACAGCATGCGCCATCTGATTTGTGCTCTTGCGTTGGCGTTCGTGTTCAGCGGCTGCGGGGGTGAACAACGCCCCGCGACTGAAGATCAGGCGTTTGCACCGCCTGCGGCGGAAGGCGCAGCCGGATCTGGTGTGCAGACGCAGACCGCCGAGCCGACGCCGGGGGTGAGCGAGGGAACCACCGCGCCAGCCCCTGCCGCTGCGCCTGCTGCCGGGAGCAAGGTGCGGGTGGCGTTTGTGACGAACAATGCGTCGGATTTCTGGAAGATCGCGGAAGCCGGGACGGAGAAGGCCGCGCAGGATCTTGGCGTGGATGTTCTCTTTCGCATCCCCTCGGCCGGTACGGCGGAACAGCAGCAGCAGATCGTGCAGGACTTAGTCACCACCGGGGTGAGCGGCATTGCCATTAGTCCCAAAGATCCGCAGAACCAGACGGAAATGCTGAACGAAGCGGCCAGTCAGGTGAACCTTATCACGCAGGACAGCGATGCACCGGGCAGCAATCGCCTGTGCTATATCGGCACGAACAATTTTGAAGCGGGCAAGGAAGCGGGAAAACTGGTCCAGCAATGCACCCCGATGGGCCTGCCCTACATGGTGTTTGTCGGCTCGATGGATGCGCAGAATGCCCAGGATCGCTTGAAGGGCTTGCAGGAACAACTGAAGGAGTCGGAGTATATCCTGCTTGAAGTTCGGACGGACGAAGGGGACCGCGCGAAGGCGGTGGCCAATGTGGAGGACGCTCTGACCAAACATCCCGAGGTCGCCTGTTACGTGGGGCTCTGGAGCTACAATGGCCCCGCGATCCTCAACGCGGTCAAGAATGCCCACCGGCAGGGGGAAGTGAAGATTGTCTGCTTTGATGAAGAGGAAGAGACACTCCAGGGGGTCAAGGACGGCTTCATCTTCGGCACAGTCGTGCAACGGCCCTATGAATTCGGCTACCAGTCCGTCAAAGTGTTGAAAGAACTGGCCGAGGGCAACAAGGCAAGCATCCCCGAAAACAAGCAAGTGTACATACCGACACTGTCGGTAACGCAATCAAACGTGGACGCCTTCTGGGCTGAACTTAAGCAACAGACCGGCAAGACGTGAGAAAAGCGCTTGGATTATTTATCTTGCTGCTGGTCTTGTCCGGCATCGCCTTTGGCTGGGAGTGGAGCCAGCAGGGCTACAGTAATTTCCTCACCCTGGGAAATTGGAAAAACCTCCTTAACTGGGTGGGGCTGTTTGGGATTCTCGCCCTGGCCCAGTCCATCGTCATCATCACGGGCGGCATCGATCTTTCCGTGGGCAGCGTCGTGGGGCTGGTGCCCATTACGGCCGCGCTGCTGATGAATGAGCACGAATGGCATCCCGCCTTCGCTTTGCCGCTTTCGCTGTTGATCGCCGCTGCCATTGGTATAGTGCACGGCTTGTTCATCACCCGCCTCAGAATGCAGCCCTTCATTGTCACCCTTTGCGGGCTGTTCGTATATCGCGGCATTGCCCGCTTCATTGCTGAAGACAAGACGCAAGGCTTCGGAATCGCCCACAACAAGCTGCGGTGGCTGGGCAATGGCTCCTTGCTGGACTTGTTTCCGTCCTATGTCCCGCCACCGGGCGAACCGTTAACCTATGGCATGCGCCTGCTCAGTGCCGTGGCGGCGCCCCTCGTAATCATGCTCCTGCTGGGCGCGGTGCTCGCCGCTTACCTGCACTTCGCCGCCCAGGGCCGTCATCTCTTTGCGCTGGGCGCCAACGAAGAGGCCGCCCGTTTCAGCGGCATCCGCACGCGCCGCTTGAAGCTTGTTGCCTACCTGCTCTGCAGCCTAATCACCGGTGTGGGCGGGTTGCTCTTCGGATTCAAGGTGAATTCCATGGGCCCCACGGATTTTGGCAGTTCCTATGAACTGTACGCCATCGCCGGGGCCGTACTCGGCGGGTGCAGTCTGCGCGGCGGCACCGGCAATGTGCTTGGTGTGATACTTGGGATCACCCTTATCAGGGTCTTAACCAACCTGGTGAACATATTGTCCATCCCCAGCGAATTGGAATTTGTGGTCATCGGTGGCGCTATTCTCGTGGGGGTGTGTGTTGATGAATTGCTGACGCGCCGGGCGCGTCTGGACACGATGTGAACGGCAGGAACATGCGTTACGAATACTCCGGATA
>JACPGD010000359.1 GCA_016182645.1 Candidatus Hydrogenedentota bacterium
CGACGGTGGTTGTCTTCCATAAGTTTTTGATACACATGGTGTTCCAAGTCGTCCGTGTCGGTGCTGGAATCCCGGTATCGCTGGCAGAGCCGGCCGGCCGTCGCCCGGATGACCCGGCGATACTGGACCATAAACTGGTCCCAAGCGCCGGGCGCGCCAGAGAGGCAGGCCGCGATCAACTCTTGCTCGCTTCTGTAGAGGTTAGACGACATCAGTCCCGCATCACTTACACGCGCCTGTCCGCCTGGGGCCGCCCAGCCGGAGGAGCGGATCGCCGTACAGCACGTAGCTGGCCCACACCAGTTCGCTTTCCTGCGCATCCGTGCGCGACGCATGCCGCGCCAGCCGCACCGCCTCCCCGAGGGGTCTGCCGATTTTGTGGTGCAGGCTTCCAGCCTGCGGCCCGGATGCAGGCTGGAAGCCTACACCACAAGATCCAAACAGGGAATGCAGGAACTCGCTGGCGAAGCTGGCGGCCGACTCTGCGTGGATGGGCCACAACGCTCCAAGGTACGCATCCACCCCGGCCAGCAGAAACCGGGAAGCCATGCCGACATTTTGCGCAAGCCCATAGGCAGCCTTGGGTTGCGCAGACTCCCGCGCGGAATCACAGGCGTTGGAGAAGACCATTCGCGGCGCCGCCGCCAAGTTCCGGAAATAGCTTAACGAGAGGTGGCCGTCGTGCAGGACCCAGCCCGACTGGTCCGGCGACTCCGGGGTGAAAACGCCATGTCCAACATAATAAACAAGGTCAGCGCCGTTCATCTCGCGCAGCAGGCGTTCCGTCGTGACGCGCGGTCCGGCTAGAAACTCGATGTCCAGCCAGGGTTCATGCGGAGACAGTTGAGATAAGAGACCCTCCGCTTCGGCCTGGGCGTCGACCAAATCGCCCGTGGGATTGCACACCATCAGCAGGCGTTTGCGCCCTTCGGCACGCGGCGCAGTCCCACGGAGGCTGATATCCTCAAGCACGACCTGGCGCGCCAGGGCGAAGCGTTCGCACCAGCTTTCCCCCTCGAGCGCCGCCAGTTCCCAGGGAATGCCGAGCAATTCGCTGTCATGCACGATCACCAGGGGCCCGCCCTTGACTTCCGCCAGTTTCTCGGTGACACGCGCGGGGACCAAATGGGCAGCGATCATCTTGCCAATTTCGCGCAATTCCTCCTCCGCGTTTCCGCGCATCTGGACGTTGGCCAGGCCCACCAGCACATCGAGCCGCTGTTCGATGCCTTTCGCCATCTGCGAGGCAAAGGGCATCGAGTATTGCGTTGAAAGCGGCGATTGACCCGAGAAGCGGTATTTGAGGTGGTCCGATTCCAGCCGGATCTGGAGCACCAGGCGGGCTTCGGTTGTTTCGGCGGCCACAGGTTCCGTCCTGGTCTCGTAGCGCCACAAGTCAAACGATACGGCGAGACGCGTCGAACCCAGGTGGAAACGGGAACCTTCTTTCAGCACTGCTGCCGTGCTAATGCGCTTCATCACGCCACTGTCTTCCACCACGACCCCATTGCGGCTTTTCAGGTCTTCGACAAACCACTGGCCTTGAGCGCAATAGAGCAACGCGTGTTCCTGGGATACGGTCGTGTCGGCGCTGAGACAGAGGCCATTGCTGGGGGCGCGGCCGATGCGGAGTTGCGTCTCCGTGCAGGAGATTTCCAGGCCGCGGTGCGGCCCGGTCTCCACCAGCAAATGCAGCGTCGGCTTCTGCAAGTTGCTCATCGTTCCCCGCAACTCCGTACCAAAGCGCGGATGATACCACAGCGGCCCGTGTAAGTGATTCGGGCCTGCCCCCGTCCTATGGGAAGCGAGGCCAAAGAGGCGTAGGCATATTCATCGGTATTTCGGCTAGAATGGCGGCCAGGGGTGACACGTTGTTTCATGTCTGCACACGAAGTTCATAGGGACCCCGTCGAGACCCAATCGTTCGACGTCCAGGACGCAGCCGCAACACCGCTGCTGGGGGCCGTGGTGGGGAACTACCATATTCTGTCCCAAGCGGGCAGCGGGGGCCATGGCGCGGTCTACAAGGCGCGCGACATCAAGCTGGGGCGGACGGTCGCCCTGAAGATGCTGCGTTTTCCCGAGGACCGGACGGGGCGCGACACACTGCTGAGTGAGGCGCAGATTCTGGCGCGGCTCGGCGAGCATCCGAACATCGTGCAGATTCATGGGTGGGGCGAACTGGGTGACGACTGCTATTTCGTACTCGAGTATTTCCCCACGAGTGCCGCGGGCTTGCTCGAAAAGTCGCCCACCGGACTCGCGACGAGACGGGCACTGGAGATTCTGGAGCGCTGCGTGGACGCCGTGGCGTTTGCCCACCGCCACGGCATCCTTCACCGGGACATCAAGCCCGCGAACATCCTCGTTGATGAAAGTTCGGGCCGCATCAAATTGTGCGACTTTGGCCTGGCCCAATTTTGGGGCCGCCGGGAACGGGGCGCGGCGATCCGGGCGGGTTCGCCCGCGTACATGTCGCCAGAGCAGATCCGCGGGGAAACGCTCGACAAGAGTTCAGATATTTTTTCGCTGGGCGCGGCGTTTTATCAGTTGCTTAGCGGCAAGTTACCGTTCGAGGGCGCCACGGCCACGGAGATGATGGAAAACATTCTCGCGGGCGCATTCGCACCACTGCACGTGCACCAGCCGGACATCGACCCCGAGATCGATGCCGTGGTGTGCAAATGTCTCGCGGGCGCGCCCGCGGAACGTTTTGCTTCCGCCGGGGAACTGAAAGAGGCCATTGCCGCGATCCGGCATCGTCTTTATGGAATCGGCAAGCCCCGGACGGCCCGCCACAGCACGTGGGCCATTTATGCCGCGGCCGCGCTGGCCGTGTTCCTGGGAGCGGCGGTGTTCCCGGCTTTCCTGCAAGGGAGCGGCCCCGGCGCGAATGCGGTGTCGGCGGAAGCGCGGTCCTTCCTCGAGCGCGGCGAGTACGAGCGTGCGTGCGAAGCGTATCGCACCGTCCTGGATGAAGATCCAGACAACACCGCGGCCCGCTATGGGCTGGGGTATGCGCTGCTGCTTAGCGGAGAGACCGCAGAGGCATCCGAGACTTTCAAACAATTGAGTGAAGCTGCGCTGGCGAGCGAAGGCCTCGCGGCCGTCGAGCAGGCCCAGGCGCCGGACGCCGGTAAAGCGCGGCTCCAAGCGCTGCTGGACTCCGGCGGCTCCGGCTATGCCGGCGTGCTGCTGGCGGCCACGCGCCTCGCCGAGGGGGACTTTGATGCGGCATTGGCGCTGCTGACCAAGGTGGATGCCGCGTCGCTTGAATTCGATTGGCAGCGCGCCAGGTATTTCCAGGAACTCGGCCAGGCGCATTTCCGCGAAGGTGAACTGGCGCTGGCGCGGGACGCCTTCGCGCAGGCATCGCGCCTGAATGCGCCGTCGTTCACGCAACTGGCGGGCGACTACCTGGAGATGACGGACCGCCGGATGGAACAAGACCAGCGCGAAGACTTGAGCGAACAAATCGCGCGGCTGTCGGCTCTACGCGAGAAGACGCCTTCGGCGGCGGAACCAGACACGTGGATCAGCCGTCCGTTGCGCGTGTGGATTCCGCCGGTAAAGGCGGAGAACAGTCCGCTCGCCGTCGAGACCGGCCTGGCGGGTGTGCTTCCCTGGAAATTGGGCAAGGAACTCCTTCAACAAAAGACATTGCCCCTGGAACTGGTCGAGCGCGACTTCACAGCGGGACTGCTTGCCGAGCAGCAGCTTTCAGCCCAACTCAGTTCGCCCGACGACGCGGTCCGGCTCGGCAAATTGCTCGGTGCGCGCGTGGCCCTGTTATGCGAGTTCAACACGCTGTTCAACGAGGAATCTCTCGCGGCCAAAATCGTGGACATCGAGACCAGCCGCATCACGCCCGTGCAGGAATTCACGCTTGACAAGGCTGAAGCATTGACGGCGTGGGTGCAGGCGGTATCAGCGGCGGTGGTTCAGGCTCTCGATGGCGCGTACCCGATTCGCGGCATGCTACGCAACACGCCGGAAGGGCCGAAGCTCAATATCGGAGAGACCGTTGGCGTCCGGCCCGGCTTGCGCTTCCGCGTGATGACCGGGCCGGGCAAGGAATTCCTGCTGCCGGACGTCATCGCGGAAACCACCGTGGTGGTAGGGGGGGATTCCGCGGCGGTCATTGTGCAGGGTGCGGCCCCAGCCGACATTCCCGCCGCAGGATGGTTTGTCGAAGCCATCACGACGGCTGCGGACTCTGGCAATGCATAAGCGCGCGCTCATCCTCGTGCTGCTGCTGGCGGGTTGCGCCACGAACCAGTCCGCCTACGTCCGCGAGGGCGTGCAGTATGGCGTGACCGAAGGGCCCTTTCGTGGGCGGTGGTGGAGCTATTACGAGCGCGGGCGCTCTTTCCTGGATGGCGGCTTTTATGAAGAAGCGCGACGCGACTTCGAGCGCGCGCTGGACGAACGGGACCTGGATCAGCGCTGGGCGCGCACCTACGGCCTGCATTTTGTCCCGCAGTATTTTCCCCACCGTGAATTCGGCGTGGCGCTGTTTTATCTGGACGACCTCAGCGGGGCCGTGACCGCACTGGAGCGCAGCTATGATCAGCAGCCCTCCGCCCGCGCCACGTACTTTTTGAGCCAGGCCCGGCGCAAGCTCGCGGCGTCGCTGCGCGATACGGAAGCTCCCGCGGTGAGTGTGGTCGCGCCAGACATTGCACAACCCTTGGCCGGTGGCAAGCTGCGCTGGGTTTTTGCGCTCACGGACAACACGTATCTCGATACCTTCGAGGTGGACGGCGTTAACGTGCCGCTGGGGCCGCCGTCGCCGCGCGCGGAGGCGTCTCTCGAGCTGGAGACCCGCCCAGGCCGCAACCAGCTCCTGATACGGGCGGTGGACGTCGCCGGGAACGTGACTGAGACGCCGTTTGAATATGCCGCCGATTTCGACGGGCCGCTGTTAAGTTTCGACGAACCGGTCGCCCTGCCCGGAGCGCTTCATGGTGTGGCTTCGGACCTATCGCAGGTTGCCGCGCTCTCCGTCGAAGGAGTGGAAGCGACACTCTTCCAGACGGGCGATCATGCCTACCGTTTCAGCGTTGAACTGACACGTGAGCAACTTACGCCGCCGCTGACATTCACGGCCAGCGACACACTGGGCAACCGCTCGGCGGGCGTGCTTCCGCTCGATGTGCTGAAACTCGCGGACGCCACGCCGGAACTGCGGTTTGCATCCGCGCCGTCGGTGATTCCGTTGGGGCCGCAGCTCGCCGCCTTGTATGAAGGTGCGCGGCTGGTGGCGGTAGCACAAGTGGCGGACGCGGACACCGGGCCGGAGGTGCGCTTCACCAATCTGGCGGAGGGGCAGCGCTATCTGCTCGATGAAATCATGGTGGACCTCGAGATTATCGCCGCCAACGGGGTCAAGACACTGACCGTGAACGGCGCGCCGGTCGACATTTTCCCGGATCGCCACCGCCAGCGTATCAGCCGACGCGTGCCGTTGCCGGCCCCTGGGCCCGTGGAACTGGTGGCCATCATCGAGGACACAGCGGGGCAGACGCGGGAAACGCGCGTGACAATCGAGCGCACCTTGACGGCAGTGGAAACGCTGGACCGCAAGCTGAGCCTCGCCGTGCTCGGAAACGTCTGGGAAGGACCGAACCGGGACACCCGGTCGGAAGAACAGTTCATTTCGGACGAACTCACGCGGCTTCTTTTCGAGCAGGGCCGGTTCGATCTTGTGGCGCGCGACACGCTGCCCCAAGTGCTCACGGAACAGGAACTCGCGGCGGCACTGGGCGCGCGCAATGGGGCCTCACCACTCCGCGATATCGTCCCCGCCGAAATGATGGCCGTCGGCATGGTCCGCAAGGATCCGGAAAGCGTCGAGATTATTCTGCAGGCGATCAACCTGGACAGTTCGCAACTCATGGGATACGCCGATGTGGCGGGAAAAGTGGAGACCAAAGATGACCTGCGCCGGCTGGTCGGTGACTTGGCGCGCCGTTTTGTACAGGACTTTCCACGCGTGCAGGGCAAGGTGGTGGATATCCGCGCCAATGCCCGCGTATACACCTCGCTCGGTGCGCCCGACCGCATTCGCCGGAACATGAAATGTCTGGTCTTCCGACGTGGCCAGGAAATTCTTGATCCTGCCACTGGCGCGGTGCTGGGCGCGCCCACGGAAATCATCGCGGAGGGATGGTTTGATGAAGTGGCGGCGCAACTCTCGGCGGTGAAGGTTGTCCCGTCCCCAGACACGGCGGGCGGGCCGGTCGAGGTGCAGGACTATGTCATCACCAAATAACGTCCCCACTTTCGCCGTCTGGACCTGCCTGTGCGGGCTGTTGTTGGCTGCGCCACTTTCCCGTGCGCAGGGTGGCGCGCTCGGCGCCGACCGCAGCATTCCGCCTACACCGACGCCTGTCGGCTCCGGCGCGCGCGCCGCGGGGATGGCGAATGCGTTCATCGCCATTGCCGACGACGCCACCGCGGCCTCGTGGAATCCCGCGGGACTGGTCCAACTGGAATGCCCGGAGATCTCGGTGGTTGGTTCGCACCTGCGTCTCCAGGATCGTCTGACCGCTAGTGCGGTGCCGGAATTTGATGGGGTGCACGACGTGGACTCGTGGGATCTAAATTACCTGAGCGTGGCTTATCCCCTGCCGCGGCCCGTCTTTGGCAGCAATGTCACCATTTCCCTGAATTACCAGCGCAAGTTCGATTTCGTGCGCACCTTTGATGGCCGGATGAATACGGCGACCGTCGCGCCGTTGACTCCTCCCATCCTGATCAGCCAGTTCTCGAACCTGGATTTCACCCAGGACGGCAGCCTCAGCACGCTGACCCCGGCCATCGCCTTTGAACTCACGCACAAGCTGTCGTTGGGCATTGCCTTGAATCTCTGGCGCGATTCGTTCCTCTCGCGCAACGAGTGGCGGCAGACCACGCGCACGGCTGGCGTGACGTTGCTCGGCGCGTCGCCCGTTTTGTCCTACGGAATCTCCCGGGAGAAGTACAGTGACTTCAGCGGGGAGAACGTCACGCTGGGACTGCTCTGGAAGCCGAACCCACGCTGGAGTTTCGGCGCGCGGTACGACAGTGCCTTCACAGGAACCACCAACTACCGTGCGCACGATCTGGAACTCCGGCTTAATCTGGCCAACGCGGTGGTCCGGCCTTCGATAAATGCCATGCCGACCATTAGCCGGCGCTCCATAAAGATACCCGATACACTCGCCTTGGGGGCCGCCTACCGGGCAAACGATCGCCTGACACTCGCCTTGGATGTCAGCCGCACCGATTGGAACGATCTCATCGCCAAGGATTCCGGCGGGCGCCGGTTTTCGCTGGTGGACGGAACGGACCTGGCTAACGCCCTGCAGCGCACCCATCTTGATCCGGCCTACACCGTGCGCTTGGGCGGAGAGTATGTGTTTATTCCCAGGGAACCGGGCGATGACCTGCCCATGTTGTGGTCGCTGCGCGGCGGGCTCTTCTATGAAGAGGAGCCGGCCACCAACCGTTCGACCCGCAATTACTTCTCGCGCGGCGACGGCGATCCCGACAGCTTCTACGGCGCGGCGCTCGGCGTGGGCCTGCTTATCGGCCAACGCGTCAATCTCGATCTGGCTTACCAGGTCCGTTACGGCCCCGGCGTCAACCACGACATGAACCCCGGCGCCGACGGCTATGATGACGACGAACTGCGGCACAGGGTGTTGCTGTCCACGGTGATTTACTTTTGAATGCGTGGCATGTGAGCTAGAAACCAGATAAAATTGAGTCTGTATGAACCTGCATCGACTACAAAGAATTATCACTTTCGTCCCAGCGGCGATCCTCGTGCTCCTCGTGGCGCAGGCGGGCGCCGAAGACGTGTTTGTGGATGCGAGCGCGCTCTGCGAACTTGGCGATGGTTCGGCAGAGGCGCCCTTCTGCACGATTCAGGAAGGCATCGACGCCGCGGCCAGCGAGGAGGGGGGCGATGTCTTGATTGCTCCCGGTATTTATAACGAACAAATCATTCTCCAGCCCGAGGTCGAACTCAAAGGCAACGAGGACGATCCGGCGGTCATCGAATTTGCGCCAGGTCCGCTGGATTCACCCGTGATTGTCACGGCGGCATTCGACTCGGGTCTTGAAAATGTCAACATCCGCGTGCCGGAAGGCGCGGGAACGCCCGCGGTGCTGCTCTATCTTCCCAACGTGTCCATGGAGGTCGAGGAAATCACGCTGGATGGCGGCTTTAACCGCAATACTATCGGTATTCTGGCGGAAGGGGCTGGTACTTCCCTGTCCAGAGTCAAGAAATGCACCATGATGCGGCTCGAGGTGGGGATGGAAGTTGCCGGCAGCGCCATGCGCATCACGCGCAACCTTTTCACGGAAATCCTGCGCGACGCCATCTACGTGCGCCCGTCGGACACGCCCGGCGCTCCGCTCCTGCTGCCCGAGATCGGCGACGATGATCTCTTGGAGACCTCCGGGTTCAATCGCTTTCGCACCGTGGGCGGGTTTATCGAGGACGATGATGACCGGAAGCAAATCAATGCCGGCAATGCATTCATTATTCGCAATACCACCGGTCAGACGCTCGCCGCACAGTTGAACGACTGGGACCTCTTCGATGCCGCCTCGATCCTGGCCCGGCTGAGTACGGAACCGCCGGCGAAAACGGCGGCCTTTGGGCCTTCGCCGGAAAAGCAGGCTGAAGCCTTCATCGTTGTGCCGTTCCTCGGGAAGAGCCTGTTTCCCGGCAGTATCCTTGTCCGGATCAAGGACCAAACGACGACCCTCCCCATTGCCGGGGCGAACCCACGCCTGTTCCTCGGCGCCGCAGACACTGGCATCAATCCTGACTTCGACGAGCGCGGGAGCCTCTACTCTTTCACCTTCCTGAATCCCGACACGTATCTCGTCCGCGGGCAGGCCGCCGGGTACCTGCCCAAAGACCTCAGCGTCCTGGTCGGTCCGGGCGATATCGAGGCGCGTGAGATCCTCCTGTCCGCCAACAGCGTCATCATCGCGCCGCCCATCCTGACGCGCACGATTCCCGCTGGACCTTCCGAAAACCAGACCCCAGTCGTGGAGGGGACCAGCACGGCCAGTCATACGATTCGCGTCTACGTCGACGCTGCTGAAAGCGCCTCTGGTCCGGCCAGTGCTGCCGGCACTTTCGCGCTTTCTGTTGGCCCGCTGGCTCCAGGCATGCACTCCCTCACCGCCACGGCCGAAGACGGTCTCGGGCACTTCAGCACGGTCTCCGCCGCGCTTGCCTATGAGGTACTCGCCTCTGGCGAAGGGGAAGGCGAAGGAGAGGGGGAAGGAGAGGGAGAGGGCCCCAATTGCCGGCTGCTCAACCGCAGCGCCCGCCAAGCATCCAATGACATTGCGATCTTGTCTCTGGCAATGCTCAGCCTCACTGCGATGCGCCGTTCCCGGTAGTCACGCACTCGCCGGGCGCGCAATTGACACCCAGGCTCAGACTGCACACTGCGGCAGTAGCACACCTTGGGGTGGATTCGCTCTGGGGAAGTGCCGCGCTCGGCGAGCGGGGCACTACTGAAACGACAGCGTATAGCCCTGGCCTGTGAGCACAGAAGCTGGGGCGGTCTGGGGGGCGCCGGATTCCGGAAGGAGGATTCTCATGGGGGCAGCGTCGAGGATGTCTTTCTGGATGTCAATGCCGGGCATGACGTAGATTAATTCCATGCCGCGCGGGGTGAGTTGGAAGGCGCCGACATGGGTGACGTAGAAGACGCGTTGACCGCGGCGGAGCGCCTGCTGGCCGTTGAAGGTGATCTCGCTGACTTGCTCGATGAACTTGGGCACGCCCGGTTTTACGACGCGCATCTGACCGTCCTGCACGGCGACCTCGCCTTTCGCCATCCAGCTCCCACAGAAAACAACGAGCTTGGCACAGGTGGTCAGGTCGATGAAGCCGCCCGGGCCGACGTAGTTGATCGCGCCTTTCCCGCGCTTCGAGACATTGACGTTGCCCGCGCTGTCGGCCTCGAGGACGCCCAGGATCACGGAGTCGAGGTTCTTGTAGATGCGCCGGAACGCCTCGGCGGACGAGACGATTTCGGTCGGGTTCACCGCGGCGCCAAAAAAGATACCTGGCGCGGCCAATCCGCCGAAGACGCCACTTTCATTCATGACGGTGATCTGGCTGCCGATGCCGCATTCGGTGAGGAGCCGCGAAACTTCCTCCGGCAGGCCGACGCCGATGTCCACGGACATGCCCGGCCGCGCCTGTTGCGTGAAGATGATCCCGGCCAGACGCGCCAGCGCCACATCCGCCGCGTTGCGCTTGGGCGTGATGCCCAGGAGCCGATTCACGTAGGCCACACGCTTGACGCCTTCGACGGCGGGCAAGTTACTCTCAAGCGTGAGGAATTTCCAGGCTTTGCGATGCGGCACCGAGGCCGTCTGTTCCGTGCCGGGATAGACCACGACCGCGTCCACCTCCCCGGCCGGCAGCAGCACTTCGCCGTAGCCTTCGTTTACCACGAGCCCGACATTCGCGATGACCTTGCCGCCGTTGCGCTTGGCCGCGCGCGCGATCTCGATGCTTTCGCCGATCATCGAGCAGCCGCGCGCATAGATATTGCCCAGGCGGTCTGCCGCAGGTGCGTTAAAGATGGCCACTTCGATCGGGGGGCAGGTATAACGCAGCTTCCCATTCAGGCGCTCAACAAACTGCGGCCCGTTCCCCAGGACCGGTGTGCCGCGCCCCTCGATGGGATCGATGAAGGTGCCGAAGCCCGTTTCGGTGATCCATTCGTTCCGCCCCTCCGCTTGCGACGCGATGAGCAGGGCGAAAGTCCCCTGCGGGATGCACTGGAGTTCGAGTTTGCCCGCGTCCGCGAGGCGGAGAAAAGACTTGAAGGTCTCGGTGTGGCCCGTGAAGAAGCGGGTGCACAGGCCCTCGACGCCTATTTCTTCAATGGTGCCGGGGACGCCGCCACGGCCGCCATGGCCGCCGACACAAAGGACGGTGAGATTGGCGGGGTGCTTCGTCTCTTCATAGACTTCCCGCAGGGCCCACCACAGGATGCTGGCGCGCTGGTTGCCGGCGAGGCCGGTGCCCGCGACGACCGCCCCGTCGCGAATCAGGCCGACAGCCTCCCGCGGCCCCATGAATTTCGGGTTCCCCGATACGGCGTAGCGGTAATGCGTATTGCGGCGGTCCCAGGTGCGGCGCCAATTTAGGAAATGCAGCAGGAGACGGGTCTTGGTAATTACATTCATTTTGTTTCCCCCAAATGGTGGAGAGAATTATAGCGGGAACTTCATGATGATTTCCCACTGGGGCGGTGTTCCAGTAGTGGCGCGCTCGGCGAGCGCGCCACTACTGGCCGCAGTGTGGTATCTTTTTTTGTCAAAATGACGTAGACTGGGTAAATCTTTTGGCGTGGAGATTGGATCATGAGCAGTGTACTTCCCCGTGAAGAAAATCAGCCGTTAAGCGCCATTCATGAATGGGAGGAGGACGTCCTGCGCCGCTATCCCGAGACGGACTACACGCCCCACGAGAAAAAGAAAGAAGCGTTTCGCAATTACGAGACGCCGGAACGCTCGACGGTGCGGGAGTTCTACCGGCTCAACCACATGTACCAGACGGTCGAGTTTGTCTTGCAGAAGAAACAGGAGTTTGTGCCGGGAAAACTTAGGCAGATGGGCATCTGGGAGGCGATGGAGTATTTGAACACGCTCGTGGACGACAGCGATCCCGACACGAGCCTCACGCAGATCCAGCACCTGCTCCAGACTTCTGAAGCCATCCGCAAAGACGGCCATCCACGCTGGTTTGTGCTGACCGGGCTGGTCCACGACTTGGGCAAGATCCTGTGCCTGCGCGGCGAGCCGCAGTGGGCGGTCGTGGGTGACACGTTCCCCGTCGGGTGCGCTTACTCCGACAAGATCGTGTATCCCGAGTTCTTCGCGTTGAACCCGGACACTGATGAGCCGGAATACCAGACGCTGCACGGGATTTACGAGCCGCATTGCGGGCTGGACAACGTGCACCTCTCGTGGGGGCACGACGAGTACATGTACCGCGTCGCAAAGGATTACCTGCCCGAAGAAGGGCTGTACATGCTGCGCTACCACTCCTTCTACGCCGCGCACCGCGAGCGCGCCTACGACCACCTCATGAATGAACACGATCAAGAGATGTTCCGGTGGGTCCGCGCGTTCAATCCCTACGATCTTTATTCGAAGAGCGACGAACCGCCAAACGTCGAGCAACTGCAGCCCTACTACGAAGACCTCATTGCGGAGTTCTTCCCGGACAAGATAGCGTGGTGAGTGATGAGTGATGGGGGCGTTGCACCGGACTGGTCGGACCGGTCAGACCAACTGGACAGAATCACGAACCCGTAACCCGTAACTCGAAACTCGAAACTCGAAACTCGAAACCCCCATAATACGCGCTGGTCACCTGGGAGCCAGCGCATGGTCATCAAGTTGGGAGTCTTACTCTCCGGCAGTGGTTCGACGCTGCAAAATATTCTCGATCTCAGCCGCCGCAAAGATCTTGACGCTAATGTGGTGTGTGTCATCGGTTCGCGCGAGACGGCGTATGGTCTCGAGCGGGCGCGCCTCCAGAATGTCCCGGCGCTGGCGATTCCGCGCAAGGATTATCCCGATACAGCAGCCTTCAGCGATGCGATCTGGCGGGAACTGCGCCGCCACGAAGTCGATTTGGTCGTGCTGGCGGGTTTCATGTCGCTAATCACGGTACCCGCCGACTTTGCCCACCGCATTATGAACGTCCACCCGGCTCTCGTGCCGGCCTTTTGCGGCCAAGGGATGTACGGCCACCACGTGCACGAGGCCGTGCTCGCCTACGGCGCGAAGATCACCGGGGTCACCGTCCATTTTGTGGACGAGCACTACGATCACGGCCCGATCATCTTGCAGGAAGCGGTGCCGGTCCTGGAAAACGATACGCCCGATACCCTCGCCGAGCGCGTCCAGGCCAAAGAACGCGAAATGTACCCCCGCGCCATCCAGCTCTTTGCCGACGGCCGTCTCAAGGTCGAAGGCCGGCTTGTCCGCATTTTGTAAAGGGGGAAAGGACGGAAAGGACTTAAAGGACCAAAAGGACGACTTCCTCCAGCCTCCAACCTACTGCCTACTGCCTACAGTCTCACCCCTTGCCCCGCGTGCGTGTTTTGCCTGGCTCCGCGTGCTTCTCGACGAATGCAATCATCGCCCCTGCGATGTCCTTCTGCGTCGCGGCTTCCACACCGCCGAGACCCGGCGACGAATTGACTTCCATGACCAACGGGCCGTGCTTCGACCGCAGAATGTCCACACCGGCCACGTTTAGCCCGAGGATGTGCGCGGCGCGCGTGGCGGCCGTGCGCTCCTGCGGCGTGATTCTGACGGAGTGGGCTGCGCCGCCCCGGTGCAGGTTGCTGCGGAATTCCCCTTCCGGCCCCTGGCGCATAATGGCCGCGACGACGCGCTGGCCGATCACGAAGCAGCGGATGTCCGCGCCCGCCGCCTCGCGGATGAATTCCTGCACCAAGATGTGCGCATCGAGGTTGCGAAAGGCCTGCACGACGCTCTCGGCGGCTTTCTGTGTTTCGGTCAACACCACGCCGATGCCCTGCGTGCCTTCGAGCAGTTTCACCACCAGCGGCGTGCCGCCCACCATCTTGATCAGGTCTTTCGTGTCGTCCGGCGCGTGCGCAAAGCCCGTGATGGGCAGGCCGATGCCCTCGCGAGCCAACAATTGCAGCGAGCGAAGTTTGTCTCGCGAGCGGGAGATGGCCACTGATTCGTTCAGGGGATACACGCCCATGACCTCGAACTGGCGCAGGACGGCCGTGGCATAAAACGTCACCGAAGCGCCGATGCGCGGGATCACCGCATCAAACCCTTCCAATTCCACGCCTTTGTAATGAATCGACGGGCTGTGAGAGGTGATGTTCATATAGCATCGGAGGGGATCGATTACCTGGACTTCGTGGCCGCGCTTCTTCGCGGACTCGACCAGACGCTGCGTGGAATACAGTTTCGTATTCCGGGAGAGAATTGCAATTTTCATAGACGCCCTGAAGGAAGGAAGGCCAGCCTGTCACGCCGGGAGAAAACACCACAATTCCCCCGAGGAAAGCAGTAAAAGCATAGCAGATAGAACGTGCCTGCAACCAGATGCAAGTTTAGGGCGTGTGCACGGCTGCGTTCGATGGGTAGGCGATCTTCCCGTCGCAAATCGTGTAGCGGACTTTGCCGCGGACGGTGCGGCCAATGAAGGGCGAGTTGCGGCTCTTGGACGCGAATTCGCCGGGGGTGATGGTCCACTCTTCGCGCGGATCGAAGATAGTGATGTCCGCGAGGCTACCCGCACGCAAAATGCCGGCGTTCAACTTGCAGATGCGCGCGCCCTCGCAGGTCATCAGCGCCAGCGCGCGCTCCAGCGTGATGTGGCCGGGTTCCACCAAGCCAGTCATCGCGAGGGCCAGGCTTGTTTCGAGGCCGATGATGCCGAACGGCGCGAACTGAAACTCGACGTCCTTTTCCGTGGGCGTGTGGGGCGCGTGGTCCGTCGCGATGCAGTCCACTGTGCCGTCTTTGATGCCCTCGATGACGCCCTCCACGTCGTGCGCTTCGCGCAACGGCGGGTTCATTTTGGCGTTGCTATTAAACGTTTTCACCGCCGCGTCGGTGAGCGTCCAGTAGTGAGGCGCGGTCTCGCAGGTGACGTTGATGCCGCGCTTCTTTGCCTGCCGCACAATGTCAATGCCTTCCGCCGTGGTGACGTGTTGGATGTGGATGTGCGCGCCGGTCAACTGCGCGAGGCGAATGTTGCGCTCGATGCGGATCTCCTCCGCCGCCTTGGGGATGGGCGGGATGCCGAGCACGGTCGAGGTATAGCCTTCGTTCATCGCGCCGCCCTCGGACAGGCACTCGTCCTCGCAATGGGCCATATAGGGCAGGCCCACCATCTTCGCATAGGTGAGCACGCGCCGGAGCACGCCGCTGTCGGCGATGTCCTTGCCGTCGTCCGTCACCGCGACGACGCCGACGTCTTTCAACTCCGCCATCTCCGTCAATTCGACCCCGAGCATGCCCTTCGTCGCGCAGGCCGCGGGGCGAATCTTGATGCAGGCCGTCTCCCGCGCGCGCCGGTTGACAAACTCGACCATGCCCGCGTTGTCGATCCGCGGCTCCGTGTTTGCCATTGTCACCACCGTCGTAAACCCGCCCTTCGCCGCCGCCCGGCTCCCGCTCTCAATCGTCTCTTTCGATTCAAAGCCCGGCTCGCGAAAGTGTACGTGAATATCGACCAGGCCCGGACACACCACGCAGCCTGTGGCATCAATGACCTCACCGCCGGACAAACCCTCACCAATCTCCGAAACGGCGCCGTCCTTGATTAGCACGTCGCAGACTTTGGACAGGCCCGTGGCGGGATCGATGACGTGACCGTTTTGAATCATCATGGACATGGTTCGTTCCCCTCGGATGAGCAACGGGGGAAGGATAGCACAAGGATAGAGGGTGGTGCGCGGAGGCCCGCTCCGCCTATTGAGGTGTGCTACGAACCCGCCTCATAGACTACTTTTCCCTCGCGCGCGAATTGCACGATCAAAGAGTCGCCCGCTTCCCACTCGGCTGGCGTCTTGGCAGTCGGTTCGATCGGCTCGCGCACTTCAAATAGCGCTTCCACCAGGATATCCAGGCGCTGATGAAAGTCCTTACCCTCAAAATCGGGGGAAACTACGATCAAGTCAATATCGCTGTCTTCGCGTGCGTTTCCGCGCGCCTGAGACCCGAAAAGAACCATCTTCGCGACGTGAACGCCGTGTCTTTCCAAAGCCTCACGAAATGATTCTATGGCGTTCTCAGTTGCTGTGCAGCCCATGCGACAAGCTCCTTTGTGGAGGCGAGATAGTCCCTGACTATGTCTTCCGGGTAGATTTTGAATAGCTTGGATAGTTCTTCCGGGTAGCGGGTGGTCACGCCAGCGCTGTTTAGGCGGATTAAGAACTTCTCCTGTGTTTCGGATGGGCGAAGGCCAATCTTTTCCAATAGATAGCGCAAGTCATGGGTCTTGGGCGGAATCTTCTCGTACTTCTCTTGGTAGAGTCCCTTCAAGGCTTTTTCCATCGACAAATGGCACATGTATACTGCGTAGACGTTTCGGCCTGAATCGAACATGGCCCTCGCCGTATCCAGGTCATATTCTGCTTGGATAAACCACTCTCGGGGACTCTCTGCCATGATGTCCTTTCTCAGTGTAACACAAGAAACGGGTGATTCAGATCAGGCAGGACCCGTGACTGCATCAGCTTCCGCTTTTGTTGCCGCTATTCACCAGCAAGTGCATCACTGCCATGCGGATGGCGACGCCGTTGCTGACTTGTTCGAGGATGACGCTGCGGGGGCCGTCGGCGACTTCGGTGGCGAGTTCGAGGTCGCGGTTAATGGGGCCAGGGTGCATGATGAGGGCGTGAGCGGGCGCGGACTGGAGCGAATCGCTGTCGATGCGGAAGAGACGGATGTATTCGCGGATGCTGGGAAAGAGCGCCTTCGCTTGGCGTTCGAGCTGGATGCGCAGCGCGTAGATCACGTCCGCGTCGTGGATGGCCTCGCGGAGGTCGTGCGTCACTTCCACGCCCATCCGTTCCACGTCCATCGGCAAGAGCGTGGCCGGACCGCAGAGGCACACACGCGCCCCGAGTTTGTTCAGGCACCAGATGTCGCTCCGCGCGACCCGGCTGTGCTCGACATCGCCGATGATGGCCACTTTCACGCCGTCGAGCGTGGCTTCGGGATTGCTCGTATGTTTGCGCACATGCTCGCGGATGGTGAACGCGTCGAGTAGCGCCTGGGTCGGGTGCTCGTGACGGCCATCGCCCGCGTTGACGATGTGGGAGGCGTGGCGTGCAGCCAGGATGTGCGGCGCGCCCGCGCAGTTATGCCGGATGACAATGACATCCGAGTGCATGGCTTCGATATTGGCCAGCGTGTCGTGCAGCGTTTCGCCCTTGACGCTGCTCGAAGTGGACGCGGTGATGCTGAGCGTGTCGGCGCTGAGCCGTTTGGCGGCCAGTTCGAAGGAGGTGCGCGTGCGCGTGCTCGGTTCGTGGAACCAGTTGACCACGAGCCGCCCTTGCAGCAAAGGAACTTTCTTGATGCCGCTCTGGCGTTTGGACACGGCCACGAACTGCGGTGCGGTGTCAAGGATCAATTCAATTTCGCCGCGCGAAAGCGGCTCGATGCCGGTCAGGTCTTTGCGGTTCCAGGCAATCTGCGTGGACTCGCTCATCCCCCTGCGCCCTCCTGCCGTAGCGGCGTGGGCGCCCGCCGCTCGAGCAGCACGGCGTCCTCGCCATCGATCTCCTTCATGTGCACGGCAATCCATTCATTCGGGGCGGTCGCCACTTGCCAGCCCAGGTAGTCCGCCTGGATTGGCAGCTCGCGCCCGCCGCGATCCACCAGGCACGCCAACTGGATCCGGCGCGGCCGGCCATAATCCATGACTTCGTCAAGCGCCGCGCGGATGGTGCGCCCGGCGGCCAGCACGTCATCCACGAGCAGCACGGTGCGGTCATCCAGACTGAAATCGAACTGCGTCTCCCCGTGCACCTTGGGCCGGCGGAGCCCCGCGCGAAAATCATCCCGGTACAGCGTCGTGGCGAGCGAGCCCACCGCGGGTCGGCGTCCGGTCATCTTCTCGATCTGTGCGGCGATCCGTTCCGCGAGCGGCCGCCCCCGCCGCAGAATGCCCAGAATGACCAGCGCTTCGATGTCCGGGTTGGCCTCGGCAATGAGCTGAGCGAGCCGGCGAATGGTAGCGCCCATGGTTTCGCCGTCCATGACGATGGTGGACTCGTAAGCCTGTTGTTCCGCGGACACGTTTGCCCCTAAAAAAACGGCCCCCTCAACCCAGTGAGCAGGCCGTGTTTCGCATTCTTCATCTCTCCGCGCTGCACAACCGTGGCACAGCACCGTTAACTTGAGCACATTCTAACAGTGTTTGCATGTCAGCGCAAACGATTGCACTGGGTGAAGGTGGCGGGATGGGGAGTATGGGAGGTATGGGAAGGCATGGGAAGAATGGACCGACGGTTCACCGTCGAACAAGAAGATGAGGGAATCACAAATCCCGGGATCAAGCCAGAAGGTGCGGTCTCACCCAGCAATCCGCTATTCTCCAAGGCGTTACAGAGAGGGCAGACATGAGTGAGACAGCAGAAGACACGATCACGGAGCTTGTCCGTCGGCATTTCCCAAACGTGCAGGGCATCTATCTGTTTGGATCTCACGGAACGGAGCAGGCCCGGCCGGAGAGCGATATCGACATCGCCCTGCTGCTGCCCCCCGCTGAGGCGAAGCAGGCGGGGGACCTGCGAGCCAGCACGTGCGCCACGCAATTGACCCTGGCGTTGCGAAAAGAGGTGGATCTGGTGAACGCGCGCCTGGCCTCAACTGTCTTACAGAAAGAAATCTTCGCCGGCAACCGTCTCATCGACTGCGCCGACCGCCACGCCGTCGACGAATTTGAAATGCTGACGCTGTCCTATTACCAAGAACTCAATGAAGAGCGGCGCGAGATCCTGGAGCAATTTCGCCAGACCGGCAGGGCTTACAACGTATGACCGATATTGTGCTGAACAAGGTGCAAAGCATTCAGCGGTGCGTCTCGCGGGCGCGGGAAGAGTATCGGGCGGATCCGGATGGTTTTGACGCAAACTTCACGCGGCAGGATGCTGCGATATTGAATATCTTGCGGGCCTGCGAACAGACGATTGACCTGGCAAATCACACCGCCGCCACGCGCAAACTGGGCGTGCCGGCGACCACCGCTGAAACCTTTGAATTGCTCAGGCAGGCCGGAATCATTGATGCCGAGCTGGCGGAAAAGCTGATAAACATGGTGCGCTTTCGCAACATCGTGATCCACCAATACCGCAGCACGGATCTTGAAATCGTCAAGTCCGCCATTCTTTCAGGTCTCAACGATCTGATTCTCTTCGGGGACCGTATCCTTGAAGAGGGCTGAGGACAAAAGGAAAGGCGCCCAAGCAGGGGCGCCCTAAGCAGATGCCAACACTTCGGGAAGGTCCCAACGGCTACTTCTGCCACTCGGCCTTGGGCGGCGTGCTGTAGTCGGTGAAGCGGTCGGCCACCTTAGCCTGCTCCGCATCGCCGCTATGGACAAAGACGCGGTACTGGAAGTTCAGCTTCTCTCCACTCTTCAGCAGGTAATCGCCATTGGCGGGCATGAGGGGCTTGTTGTATTCCTTCTCGCTGAAGTAAGAATAGCCGAAGGGGTTGGCGCCGTTGAGTCCGTAGTTCCGCACGTGCCAACTGGTCGGGTAGCGCAGGTTGGCGGCGTTGTCGAACACCGTGAGGCCGCGCACGCCCACACCGGCAATTTCCGCTGAATAATCCGACCAAGCCGCGGGTTTGCCCCAATTCGTCGCCTCGCCTTTGTCGCCAAGAGCATTGGTGATAACGCCGCCCTTCAGTTCCGTCATATCTTCGCGCATGCGATAGGCAGCGATGCCGCCCTCTTTCGTGTCGCCGAATTTCACGTCCCCTTGATCCGCCGTGAACGTGACAAATAGGTCGAATAGCCGGCCATTTTCGGGCGTAGCGTAGAAACGATATTCGCGCTCCTCCGAAAGAATCGGTTTGTGGTCTTTGTCTTCCCACGTGTTCTTCGCATGAATCCACCCATAGGCATTGCCCGGCTCGAAGGTCACTTCGCCGCTGTGCTGAAAGCCGGAATTCTCGCCTTCCGCCCAGCAGTCCACCCCATTCACGTCGCCGTAGGCCGTCCAGAACGATTTATGATGCGGGTGGTCTTTCGGCGTGCCGTTCGGATCCATCGGATAGTCCCGCGTGATCGTCACGCCGCCTTCCGAATTCAAGGGCCAAAGGAACGGCTTCTTCCATTCGTTGCTGTAGTGGTAGGACGTGAACAGGACATCATCAATCAACACATCAAGAATGTCCTTGCCTTCCTGCTTCTTGATTTGCACATGCGGCTGACCCTGGCCTTCTCCCTTCGCCACTTCGACCACGTAGTGCAGGGTCTGGCCCGGCATGGCGCCTTCCGGCACGAACACAAATTCGCCATTGCGCACGGTGGCTGGCGCGTACTTGCCGGTCTCCTTTTGCATGACCTGGACCAGGCCCTCGACCGGAGGGCCGTCATATTTGAGCGGTATGGGCACATTCAGACTCTTTTGCGCGCCGGACTTGAGTTCAATATTGCGTCCTTCTACCGATTGCGCCACGGCGCAGGCGCCGATCAAACCCGCCAAAACAAAAAGAAACATGGCTCGCATGCGGATATCCTCCCTCTTGCAGATGGGTTGAGGCCGCCCGTGTTGCTCCCGGGCGATATAATCCCGGATACTTTAGCATACGGGGATCGCTCCCGCAATGAATGACGCCGCGCTCTGAGTAATCCCGCGCACCGAGTAGTCGCGTGCTCCAGTAGTCGCGTGCTCGCCGAGCGCGCGACTGACTATGTGCGCACTACAGAGATTCGAGACCGGCCCAAGCCGCGCGCACAGCGACCGCGCGGCTACCGCGGCCGCTGCATTGAAAGGACATGAGGTGGGTATGCACATTGGCCAGAGGGCGACCCTGGTCTGCCTCGGGTTGACCTTGGTTTCTTGGTCGCTGAATGCCGCTGGCGCTGCCTGGCTTGAAGCACAGGATTTCGACGAACTGCATCTTGTCGTGTCCTCCCCCGCCGATCCCGTCGTACAACATGCGGCTGAGCGTTTTCAGCGACTCTGGGCGATTACCACAGGCCACACCCCCTCACTCTCGGCCGCACCGGAATTGCACGCCATCAATGTGTGGCTCGGCAACGAAAACAGATTCCTGCCCCCCCGCGAACTCGCCGGCCTGGGCAACGAAGGTTTCTACATCAAAACAATTGACGCGAAGCAACGGTTAAGAGTTGAGGAGATTGGTCTCCGCCATAGATCCCGTGTTCCGCTGCGCTACCGCCACCTCGTCATTGCGGGCGGCAGCCCCCGCGGACTGCTCTACGGTGTCTACGAATTCTTCCAGGCCGGCTTGGGCTGGCGCTGGCCCACCGCCACCTATGCGGAGGCGCCAAAAGTCACCGCCGTGCCCGCCATGGACTATCGCTATGATCCGCCCTTCATGTTGCGCGACGCCAACCTGGCTGAACTCAAACCTGTTTCCCTCGCGTTCAATCTTCGCTTGAACGGCCCGGCGAACACCGCGCTGCCACCACAATTTGGCGGTACCTACATTCAGGCGGGCACAGTTCTGGTGAACCCAAGCGGGGTTGCGGCGCAAGCGTCCGGAAAGGCGCCCGCGCCGCCCCCTGCCCGTGATGCCATACTCTGCCTTTCCGATCCCGCGCGTGCGGGAGAAACCGCCGCAGCAGCGCG
>JACPGD010000360.1 GCA_016182645.1 Candidatus Hydrogenedentota bacterium
CGATCTCCGGGAGAAAGAGTTTGCCAATAGCGTGTTCGACTCCCTGCCCGCCGCCACAGAGCAACTGCGGCGGGGGCTCCACCGAATGCGGTGCGCCCCCGAAGCGCTCAAGTCTCTTACTGGATGGGATTGGATCATAAGCTCACTTTGACTGCGAAGTGGAATTACATGGCGACTTTGGAAGTGGCCACTGCCCGTCTACCTCGCCGCGCATTAACTGCGCTGCTTGAAGCGAAGGAGCGGGTGGACTTGGAAAAAACAGAATTGCACCGGCGGCGCAAGTAAGCGCGCCGCCAGCGCTATTGGAAATTGCCCCTCACTCGGGCGTCAGTTTGCAAAATCAGGGATTCGTGGCGGGCGGGACAGGGGCCGGTGGAGGGGGCGGCGCGTTCTCGTCCGTGTCCTTGTCCTCGACGTCCGGTCCCTCCTCGGGCAGGTCCACGTCGATATCCGGGACGGTGACGGTCTTCTTCTCCACATTCACATCCACGTTCGGGACCGGCACCTCAACTTCCTTCTTCTCCACCGTTACGTCCGGACCTTCCACTTCAAATTCAGGCAGTTTGCCTGGCTCAACGTCCACATCCACATCTACTTTCGGCATCTTTCCTTCGCTCTTCTTCTCCACATTGCAGGCCGCGAAGAAGGCACAGGCGCCAAGAACAAAGATCCCCAGGCAGAGTATTCGCCACATTTGGATACGCTCCTTTCTGCTATCAAGGCAATGTCCCCACGCTCCTCAGCACCCGTACGGAGCACTCCGTGTGCCAAATCGGAGTCGTTCAATGAAATCGGGGCCGCCTTCGCGCGCGAAAGCATTCAGCAGGCGAGGCATGTATAGCAATTGCGCGGGAATGACGGAGTCGGAGTATAGAATCTGCACTCGACCAATCGTGGTTTCCGCCACGGTTGAACTCCGGGCCGCGGAAATTTAGAATTTGAGCACCCAACTCTGCTTTCTCCCCCAATTACCATGGAGTACGCTCATATCATGCTTGAAGTACGAGGATTTCACGGGCTGCGATTCAATGCCGAGGCGACCGGCGACCTCAGCAATATCATCACGCCGCCTTATGACGTCATCACGCCGATCGAACGCGAACGTCTGGCCGCGCGCAGTCCCTACAATATGGTGCACCTCATCCTGCCGGAAGACCGCGACGGCTTGAACAAGTACGCTGCGGCGCGCGATGCTTTCGAACAGTGGCAGGAACAGGGCATCCTCCAACAGGATGCCGGGCCTTCGTTCTACTTGCTACGCCAGCGCTTTACGGATCTGACGGGCATGCTTCAAGAGCGGCGCAGCTTCTTTGCCGTGGTCAACCTGCCGGAGAGCGGCGAGCGGCGCATCCTGGGCCATGAGCGGACGTTTGACAAGCCGGTCGAGGACCGTTTGAGATTGACCGAAGCGACGCGGGCAAATCTTGGTCCGGTCTTCTTGCTGTACCAGGATCCGGACAAACAGCTTGCTTCATTCCTCGCGCAGATGGACGCGCGCGAGCCGGATGCCACCGCGCGCACGATTGATGGCGTGAGTCAGGAACTGTGGCACGTGAAGTCCAATCCGGTGGTCACGGAATTCTTCACGGACAAGACGCTCTACATCGCCGACGGCCACCACCGCTTCCGCACGGCGGCGATTTATCGCGATCAGATGCGCCAACAGACCGGGGCGCCCTTCGGCCAGCACTATGACTATGTGCTGGCGGGATTCGTGGCCTTTGATGATCCTGGGTTACAGATCTATCCCCCGCACCGCCTTGTGCCGATGCCGGACGGTTTTGACGCTGAGGAATTCCTCACGGCGCTCGAACAGTGGTTCGAAGTGACCGCTGTCGAAGACAACCTCCCAGAGCGCGTGGCCGAGCGCGCGGGCGGTTGCGCCATTGGCGTATCGATTCACGAAACCGGGAACTACCTGCTGGTTCTCCGCGACATCGACCGGCGCGAGCTCCTGGGCGATGACCGCGGCCCGGCCTGGCGTGATTTGGACATGGCCGTGCTGCACCGGGGCATTCTCGAACGCATCCTGAACATTCCGGAGGGGACCGTGCTCGAGTACGAGAAGAACGTCGACCGCGCCATGAAGGCCGCGCAATCCGGGGCGGCGGGTCTGGCCTTCATCCTTCGCACTATCCGCCCGGAACAAATCCGCGACTGCGCCGAGTCCGGCGAGCCCATGCCGCAGAAATCCACGTACTTCTACCCCAAACTGCCCAGCGGCGGGGTCATCCACCGGTTGTATTGACCGGCACCGAGATCCCGTCAGTTCTCCCGCAAAGGAGACATAGTGCCGAGATTCAGGATAGAATTGAAGATGAACGTGTTACTGTGACCCAATGAAAGGAGCCCAATCATGATCGTCAGAGGTCACGCCTCCAACGGTGTCATTGTTCTTGAAGAGGGGGTTTGTCTGCCAGAGGGGACGACTGTCAGCGTCGAGGTTCCCGAAGATTATTCAAAACACCCTATCCATCCTGAGGTCAGGCGAATGATGGGGGTGCTTCCTGCGGAACTCGACGTTGAAGAGGCGTTTGTTTCTGAAATTTTGGCTAAACATGCATGAGGGTTTTCATCGACCTCAATGTAGTTTTCGATGTTCTCCAGAATCGTGTGCCATATGCAGAGCCATCGGCGCGCGTAATCAGCCCCCTATGAAGTCGCGGCCTTCTCGTTGTGATGTTTCAAACTTGCGATCTGACGCAAAGAGCTTGATTTCATGCGCCTGGAGGCGCGTGATGCAGGAGCCAAGGTGGTCCGGCGTCATGACTTCTTCGCCATACAGCAGGTGCAGGGGACGTTGTCCGAGGGCCGTGAGTCCCTGCACTTCCGTACCGAGATGGGCGAAGTCATCTTGATTGATGAGGACCACCAGCGACTCAGTGCCGGCGCGGCGGGCGAGGTGGGCCACGCCGTAGCGCGACGTGCGGTCGTCCGGTTCGATCAGATTCACGGTCACACCCGGTTCCTCCGGCGCGATCAAGAAGGGCTGGAGGGCCGAGAGTTCGCTGGTGAGCGCGTACAGCGACGTGCGGAATGACTCATTCCTCAGATAAGCAGAACCCCAATAGAGAACGCCACGGGCGCCGTGCGCGATCACGCCGTAGGCCATGAGCCGCGACTCGTCGAAGCTGGGCCACGCCGGGTCCTCGCCTTTCCCGATCTCATGCCAGGAGAATGCCTGGAGTACCATCCAGACCGGCTTTCCGCGCGAAAGGTTGATCCATCGATCCGTCGCGCGGAGGACGCGCACCATGTCGCGCGTGAGGGCGTGAACAGGATAGTCGTCGCACCCGACGACGTCCACAGCGTCCAAATACCGCCGGACATACAGCGCGTCGCTATCGCGCGCCTCGTTCATCCAAAACGGCCGGTCGTACGTGTCCAGTTCCCTGACCAGCGCGATACCCTGATGCATGGCGGGCATGATCTGCTGGGCCTGTTGCGCGGCATAGGCCACCGCGTGCGGGCGCTGTCGTACCCAATCCTCACGCGTGATCCCCGCGCTGTCCTTCAGCGTGCTGGTCGCGGTAAAGTTCCAGACGATTTCATCCGGTCCCTCCCAGACGGCAAGGGCGGGATGGTCTTGCAGCGCGTTCACCTGCTCGCGCAGCGCATCGGTAGCGCCCTGGTGCACGCCGAGCGGCACCCAGCCAAATGCGCCGGCCGCCTGCACGCGATCCAGCTCCGCGCGATTTCCGCAGCGGAACAAATTAATACCCGAATCCGCCATTCGCTGGAGCGCCGCATCGCCCTCTGGCAGTTCATAAATGCCAATCAGGAAAAGTGTCTTGCCCGCTACGTGTAGCAACCCGTCCTGCTCGCCAGCGCTGGTCAACGCGAAACTCAAGCACACGCAAACGATAGAGGCTCCGCTCCGCATCTCGTTTCCCCTCCTTTCGAGATTCAATCGACTACGAACATACAATACCTGGATCACATGTGCAAACTTGCCTTATCGGTATTGACTTATCGGTATCTATCCGTGTCCATCGGTGGCTGAATGGAGATCTTGCCACCGATACACACCGCTGGACACCGATGGGATTCTTGCTCGCGCCTTTCTTTCTTCTCATAATGGATGCGTGGAACAGCCAAGGAGATGCCACCATGGAGATACGTCAGTTTGGGAAGACGGACATGCAGGTAACTGCATTGGGTTTTGGGGGCGCGGAAATCGGCTTCGAGGAAGCCGCGCAAGGCACGGTCACGAAACTCCTCAATGCGGCGCTGGATGCGGGGCTGAATGTCATTGACACCGCCGAATGCTACATGAACAGCGAGGAAATGATAGGCCAGGCCGTGGGCAAACGCCGCAAAGAGTACTTCCTTTTCACGAAGTGCGGCCATTTCAACCCTGGCGAGGACGATTGGCGTCCGGAATCGCTGCTGAAAAGCGTCGAGCGTAGCCTGAAACGTCTTCAGACGGATTATGCCGATCTGATCCAACTGCACAGTTGCTCGGAAGAGGAACTGCGCAAGGGCGACGTCATCGAGGCGGTGCGCACCGCGCGCGACCGCGGCTATGCACGTTACATCGGCTATAGCGGCGACAGCCGCGCCGCCCGCTACGCCGTCGAATGCGGGTCCTTTGACACGTTGCAGACCTCGAACAGCATCGCGGACCAGGAAGCCATCGATTTGACGCTGCCGCTCGCCCGCGAAAAGAACATGGGCGTCATTGTGAAAAGGCCCATCGCCAATGCCGCCTGGCGCACGGGTCAGAAACCGGTCAGCCCATACCACCACACCTACTGGGAGCGGCTGCAAGTACTCGACTACGACTTCCTCCGCGGAGACGTGAAGAAAGGCATTGAAATTGCCCTGCGCTTCACGCTTTTCCTGCCCGGCGTCCATACGGCCATCGTTGGCACCACCAATCCCGAACGCTGGACGGAGAACGCCCGCATGCTCGAAGCCGGGCCACTGTCGAAGGAGCAGTTCGCGGCCATCCGCCAGCGCTGGCAACAGGTGTCGAAGGGAGCGTGGGAAGGGCAGGTCTGACCGTGGAAACTAAGATCGATTGCTATTCCGCCGGGGAACGGTCCTTTATGGCCGCGGGACAACGCCTGCGGGCACGGCTGTTGTCGCCGTTCTTGAAAACGCTGACGCTCGCGCGGGTGGCGCCGGATCACCTGACCTTGTTGTCATTCGTGGCCGGGCTGCTCTTCTGCCCGGCTTGGTTCTGGAGCCTGCCACTGGCCTGGATGTGTCTGGCGTTTCATGTCATTCTCGATGGAATGGATGGCCCGCTGGCGCGGCACCTGGGGGTGGCATCGAATAAGGGATCTTTCACGGACTCTATGTCATATCAGGCCGTGATTACCGTCACCACGGTCACGTTGATGATTGACGGTGTCGCTGGTGTGCTGCCGGGCGTGGTCTACATTGCCGCCTACACCACCGTGGTCCTCTTCGCCTTTATGCGCAACGTGCTCGAGGCGCCCTACGCCTGGCTGATACGTCCCCGCTTTTACGTTTACGCCTGGTTCCTCGTGGAAATGTATTGGCTGCCGGACACCCTGGACTACGTCCTATGGCTTGCGTCCGGCCTGCTGCTCTTGAAAGTTGTCAGCGGCTTTGTAGGGATCCGCAGGCGCCTGTAGCTGGTCCTTTGCGAAAACATTCTCGGGAGGGCGGGCGTACCCGCGAGCCGGTTGAAAACCGCGGGAAATCAGGCTGTCCCCGCCAATCAACCGGCTCGCGGGTACGCTCGCCCTCCCGAAGTCGCCTTGGACCGGCCCTCAGAGCAGTGGCGAAGCCAGCATGCTGGCGCCCTCGATCCATTCTCTCACAATGCCCGCGGGTTTTGGTTCGAGCGGCATCGAGTCCTCGAGCAGATCCTCAATCCACGTGGCCGTCTGCTCGATTTCCGCCAGGGAGTAGTGGAACAACGCAATCTCGAAGTTGAGCAGCATGCTGCGCATGTCCAGGTTCGGGGAACCGGTTATGGCGAGTCTGTGGTCGAAGACCAGTGCTTTGGCGTGGAGCATGCCTTTCTGGTAGCAGTAGATCTTAGCGCCCAATCCCGCAAGATGCCGCACTGCCGGGCCACGCGCCAGGTCCGCAATACGATGATTGGAACGCGTGGGCACCAGAATACGGACGTCGCGCCCCATGCGCGCCTGAAGTGCCAGGACATTCAGGATGGCCTCGTCGGGCACAAAATACGGCGTGACTACCCAAACGCGCTCCTGCGCCTCCATAATCGCGGTCAGAATCGCGTCGTGCAGGGTGTCGTCCACGGCATCCGGGCCGCTGGCCATGACCTGGACGAGCGCATGCCCGCGCGGCTCGCGCCAGTCACGCGGCGGGTGCGCCGGCACCACTTCATCCGTCGCGTAATGCCAGTCATCGGCAAAGATGTTATCGATATCGGCCACGGCCGGCCCACGGATGAATACCGCATTGTCTACGAACCGCTTTTCCGCGGGACGCGGCCCCATGAACGACGTGGCCAGATTCATCCCGCCGACAAGGGCCACCTCGCCATCCGCGATCACCATCTTGCGGTGGTTGCGCAGATTGGCTGACCATTTGCGCCGCAAGGGGAGCACGGGCAGAAAGACCGAGACCTGCCCGCCTGCATCGCGGATGGACTGGACAAAGCGGCCGCTGCTCCGGATACAGCCCAGTCCATCCAACAGCAGACGCACCCGTACACCTTCCCGGGCGCGTTGGGCGAGCATGTCCACGATGCTCCGGCCCACGTCGTCCCGGCCGAGAATGAACGTCATCGCGTGGATGCTGTGCCGCGCTTCGCGCATCAACTCCATCATCACGGTGTAGGCCGTCTCGCCGTTGTGATGCAGCACGACGATATTGTCCGGGCGTGTTGCCGGCATTCCCGCCGCGATGAGTAGGCGCTCCGCATTGCACCGCGGCTCGGCGGCAACCACGTGTTCGCCGAATCCCTTCTTCACCAGGCCGGCTTTCTCCTGGACGATCCGGCTAATCTTGCGCCCGCCAATAAGCAGGTACAACGGCACGCCGACATACGGAATGAGCACGATGGCCATGACCCATGCCAGCGCCCCAGCCGGGCGATGGTTCGTGCGAAGTATCTGGGTGATGAGCATGACCGCCAGCAGGAAGCCGGCAATCGTGAGCAGATGCTCAACAATGAGCCACGTAAGCGATTGTTGCGTTGCGTTCAATCCGCGGCCATCTTGGTTGTGGGGCTGGTAAGCGCGCGGGGCGTCCCCCAGACCCCGGGCCCCTGATGCTGCCTGTGGCACACTCTATCGCGCTACATCCGGCTTGCCGTGCGCTGGAATCCGCCGGTACTGCCGCTTCGCTCAACGTAAGGAAGCAGCGGAGGGTTGCGCCGGATGTTCCACCGCTGGCGGAGGTGTTCATCAAATTTATTGCGCATCGGAAAGCCTTCCGTGGCCATGCCCTTCAAGTAACTTTCCTCGCTTTCTCGAAACGTCAGCGAACGGTAGAATGTCTGGCGCCGGTAGGACTCGCGCATCGGCATCAGTGAGCCGTCGGGGAGTGCGGTGGGCGCTTCTTTCGCCGAGGCAGCTTCGCGGCCATTCAAGGGCGCCCCCCAGCGGAGTTCCGGCGGATGGTTTGGATCGAAGGACAGGTCGAACAACCGCTGTTCGACATCGTACAGCGTCAGACGGACGCGCTGCCCGGCGGAGTTGGTGTAGCTGAATGATTTCTCGCGAAAGATGCGCGTCTTGAGGTCTGAAACCACCGCCGCCAGCCCCGCGGGGGTCCACGAGCGCAAATCTTGCCGCGCCAACTGGACAAAACTAGGCTGATGCTGGAACCAATCCACGGCGCTTTCGAGCGCCGTCAACATCTGGAAATATTGCATCCGCAGATTGGCGTCCGTTTCGGCGGTGGCAAATTCGCCCCAGCGCCCCTTCGCGTCAAAGGCATTGCCATTGCGTGTGCCGTCGGGGAAGGTGATGGGGCCATTCGCCTGCACGTCCGCCCACGCCCGCTGCACTTGTTCCTCACGCCATTGCAGTGCCGCGAGCAGTTGAGTGGCGTATTTTTCCAGAATTTCGACAGGCGACACCTGCTTGGCCGTGCGCATGCGATAGCGGATAAACTCGTGCAGCGTCGTCAACGCGAATTGCCCCTCACGGATCTTCTGCGTGCGCATCAACTCTCTCAGTTTCTCGTATTGTTCGGTGCTGTAACCCAATTCGCGCATTTCCTCGTCCGTGCGCCGGCGCACCCGCACTACGTTGCCAGCCTCGTCCACTTCGCAGATCGGGAACCGCTGAATCCGGAAGCCGCGATAGCACCCCGCGTAAGCGTCGACCGGGCCGCCATCCTTGCACGGGAGGATGCCGGTGACGGCGTTGAAGTTGTGTTGAGTATAGATGCCGCGCGTCGGCGAAGTGGTGCTGTCCAGGAAATACAACTCGCCTTGGTCATCTGTCTTCGCGAGGATAAGCACGTGTCCATCCATGTAAAACACGGCGCCGGGCAACAGGTACCGGCGATCCAGGGCCACGGGGACGGTGTCGGAGATTTCGGCCCCTTCGCGGAACGGTTCCACGCGGTAGTTCCCGGTGCAGAAGCCATAGAGACAGTCCACAAAAAACTGGTGCAGGGCGTCTTGGCCGTACTCGAAGCTGGACACGGTCCCCGCCGGGACATTGTAAGGCGCCGTGCGAATATCCGACCCGTCACCCGAGCGGATGTACGTGTTCATCCACGGCAACCCCCGCCGGTAGGAATAGTAGGCCGACAGGGCGATGGTCAATTTCGCGCAATCGATGACCTGGTGCATCGCGCGGATCGTTTCGAGGGGCAGTTGGGGGTTCGAAGGGTCGCCCGCAAACGCTGGTTCCAGCAGCAGGTTCATCTCCGGATCCGTCAAGACCTGCTCCAGTTTGGCCAGGCGTTGCTCCGTGTCTCCACCGGCCTTCGCCTTGTAGATGTGCTCGATCCAAGTGGCGAAATGCTGGATTTCCGCCCGGTTCCACTGGCGGTACAGCGGCCATGCCCCGCGTTCCGAACGTATCGTGGCGGGATTGGGATCCGCGGCCAACGCTGGAAGTGCAAGCAGGACACTGATTAAGAACATGCCTGTGAACCGGGAAAAGCAAGCGCCGGGCATCAACACCCTCCTTTCTCGTTCACACACACCACAAGACCCAAAAAGCGGGGGTTAGAATACCACAATCCGCGGCGGCGGCGGAAACATCCGCGGAGGGCAGATTGGACTTCCCCTTCCCACTTGCAAGCTGTATCTTATGTCTCAAGATTCGCGCGCCAGGGCGCCGGTAGTTGAACCGGAGGTTTCTCGAATACAAGACGGAGGATCACGCCATGATCGCGGAAGAAAAGCACCTTGATGTATTGCAGAACATTGAATTTGAAATCAAAGGGCAGTACCTGCGAAGCGGGGACCTGAGCGACTATGATGTACTACGAGTCTTGGAGTGTCTGATTGCTAACTATACCGCCGAGAAATATGGACGCCCAGGCAAGTGCTCCAAATTTTCCCCACGCGAACAAGAGTTGATGGACGAGGTCCACCGAATCTGCGAATGGCGGCTGGGGCGAGTCTCTTTTCGAGATCCAGACCGTGATGACCAGCATGAAGACCCTGCGCAAAAGACGGTGGACGAAATGCTCCTTTGCCTGAAACGGATCTTGAAATCCATACATCGCTGGAACAAATTAGGCGGACGCCAGGGGTATTTGCGTTTCATCGCCGAACACGTCGTCTGACGCCCGAAGACGGACATGGGAGCGCTGCCATCTTTGTCCCCGGCAAAGATGGCTGCGGACAGGGATTTCCGAGGGCCCGTGTAATCCTGTCGTAATGTTCCTTCTGGCACAATGGATATAGGAAGACCGCTGAAAGGGTCTTCAAGAGAGGCGGCGCCTAACCCCCGTCAGAGGAGATGCGGCATGAACACTTGGAACAGCAAAACGCGCAACAAGCAGTCAAAGCAACGCACGTGGGCCGTGGGGGCCTTGGCAGTGGTGTCGATGTGCAGTGTGGTCCTCAGTGGGTGCCCGCAGGGCAGGGACCGCGCGTGTGAATGTTCGCCGGACGCGTTGGAAATCAATCCAGCGAACTTCAAGGCGGCGGTAACCAACCCGCTCTTTCCCCTGGTTCCAGGAACGACCCGTATCTACGAGGGCCAGACCGACGAGGGCCTCGAGCATACGGAGGTCGTGGTCCTGGAGGAGACCAAGGAAATCCTGGGCGTCGCATGCACGGTGGTGCGCGACACCGTCACCTTGGATGGCGAAGTGATTGAGGACACCTTTGACTGGTTCACTCAGGACCTCGCTGGAAATGTCTGGTACTTCGGCGAAGCGTCCATGGAGTACGAGGGCGACATGGTCGTAAGTACCTTCGGCTCCTGGGAAGCCGGTGTAGACTGTGCGGAGCCGGGGATTGTCATGAAGGCCAACCCGAGTGTGGGCGACACCTACCGCCAGGAGTTCTATGAATGCATCGCGGAAGACATGGCGACGGTTATTGCCGTGGGGGAGACGTTCACGGTGCCGCATGGCACCTTCAACAATTGCATCAGGACACGGGACTTCACGCCGCTTGACCCTGACATCGAGGAAGAAAAAGTGTACGCGCCGGGCGTGGGACACATCCTGACCCTCGTCGACGGAGAACGAGAAGAAGAACTGATCGACGTGACAACCAAGTAGTTTCTGTTGTGGAAAGCCGAACTCGGGAGGGCAAGCGTACCCGCGAGCAGGCTCCGAAAGTCCTTGACTGGATGGTTTCTTGTGGCATCCAACCTGCTCGCGGGTACGCTCGCCCTCCCATACAGTTGTTTGACATTGATTAAACTCAACCGAGGGAGAAAGAACATGAAAACGGCGCAAGTAGTAGCAAGCATGTTGGTGCTGGCGGCGCTTGGGGCAGGGATCGTGAACCTTTCCGGGGTATTGGCGGACGAGAAGGTGTCTCTGGATCAGGTCCCCGCGGCCGTCAAGACAACGATCGAACAACACGCGGCGCAGGCCAAGATCATCAAGATCGAGAAGGAGACGGAAAAGGGCCAGGAAATCTACGAAGTCGAACAAAAAATCGATGGCAAGGTGGTTGAGTTCCAGGTTTCGGCTGCCGGCAAGTACCTCGGCCCGGAAGCGGAGGAAGGCGAAGACGACGATGGGGAGGATGACGACGGCGATGAGGAGGGTGACGACGATGACGATGAGGGGGAAGAAGACGATGCGGAGGAGACGGCCATAGCGTGGGACCAGTTGCCGAAGGCCGTCCAAGATGGACTGACCGCGACCCTCGCGGGAAAGACACCCGGAAAGGTGACGCGCGAGGTCGAAGGCGGGATGCCGATCTTTGAAGCGGAGTACGAGGCGGGTGGCGCCGTGCAATCCGTGGAAGTGACCGAAAACGGCGACGTGGTGGAAACCGAAAAGGCGATTCCCGTTTCGGCGCTCCCGGCCGCGGTGGCGGCGCGGTTGCAGCGCGTGGCGCCCACGGCGACGGTGGAGGAGGCTTCGCTCGTCACGGTGACACTCTACGAGGTCACGCTGAAGGACGGCGAGAAGCGCCGCGAAATTGTGCTGTTGGCCAACGGCCATCCGGTCGACGATGAGGAGGACTAACGCTTCTGATTGACAGTTACCGGTCCTTAGAACTCAAATTAGACGCAAATTGCGTCACACATCTCGTCGAGTCCGTAGCGTCCGGCCTCTGTGCCGGACGCGACCCCGCAGCAAAGGAATGAACGTACCTGACACCGAGATCTGCAAAGGTCTTGGCTTGCGTTGCAGCATCGCGTCCGGCACAGCGGCCGGACGCTACGGGATTGACACACCATTGATTGCGAATGTCTTGGCGCGCTGTTTGAAAGAGTCTGCTTGCGAAAGCATGTGATGCATCTCGATGCGTCCGTGTCACATACTGGTTTGGCGTGGCGGTAGAGCCATCGCTTCGCTCGGAACGATTTAACGTGGGGTGCACTGCATGCGGATTCTGATCGTTGAGGATTCCAAGCGGTTGCAAACCTATCTCCGCAAGGGACTGCGGCTGGCCGGGTGTGCAGTCGATGTCGCGGGCGACGGCGAAGAAGGGCTGTGGCTTGCGCTCGAAAATGACTACGACGTCGTGATCCTCGATCTGATGTTGCCCAAGCTCGATGGCATCAGCGTCTTGCGGCAACTACGCCAAGGGGAACGCAAGACGCATGTGCTTATCCTCACCGCAAAGGACGCCGTACCCGACCGCGTTCATGGACTTGAACAGGGGGCCGATGATTACCTCGTGAAGCCCTTCGCCTTTGAGGAACTGCTGGCGCGCGTGCAGGCGCTGGCCCGCCGCAAGTATGGCAAGAAGAACACGCGCATCGACATTGGCGGGCTTATCGTGGACACGGTGCGCCGGGTAGCGGCGCGCGGGGACGAAATACTCGATTTGCGTCCGCGTGAGTACGCCCTGCTCGAGTTGCTGGCGTTTCGCCAGGGCGAACTGGTTACGCGCACGGACATCGAACGCCACATTTACGATGAACTGGCCGAGCCTGCGAGCAATGTCGTCGATTCCGCCATCTGCCTGCTGCGCAAGAAGATTGACGTTCTGGGAGCGCCGTCGTTGATCCAGACCCGGCGCGGGCTGGGCTATGTGCTCGAAGGGCCGCGCGCATGAAATCTATTCGCGGCGCATTGACGGCCGGCGTGCTCGCCAGTCTGTTTGTGGTTTTTGCCGTCTGTGCCTCCGCGCTCTATCTCTACGTGCGCTACGCGCTCACGCGAGAGTTCGATCACAGCCTCTTCGGCAAGGCCAGGGCTTTCGCCTCGCTGAGCAATCGCGGCGCCGAAGACCTCGAAGGGAGGCTTGTGGCCTTGAGCGGCCTGCCGCCCGCGGTCCAGGAGACCGTCGGCCGCGAGTTGCAGGGGGCACCCCTGTCTGAAGTGGAGCAGGTCACCCGCGATGGGCGCCTGTTTTACAAAATCGAGACCAGCCGGCAGGGGATGGAGTCCGAGTTTCTCGTGTCGGGCGCCGGCCAATATCTCGGGGTGGTGGACGAATTCGATTTTGCTTTCTACGAAGCGGCCCTGCCGGAATTCCAGCCCTCCCCCGATGCCGAATACTATCAGGTCTGGGACGAGGACGAGGAGCCGGTGACGAAGTCGCCTTCGCTGGGCGCCGCGAATCTCGTCTTGCCAGACGGCGCCACTTCCGTCCCGCGCACTTTCAACCTGGCGCTGCCGGATGGGCGCCGCGGCCGCGCCGCGCTACTCGCTTTTCGCCCACGTGGGAAAGGCGGTGCTTCGAGTGGTGAGACGGACGGCTCTGAAGAGCTTGTCCTGGTGATGGCGCGGTCGCGCGCCGGGCTCGATCAGGCGCTGCGCGTCGTGGGCACGGGATTAATCGGCGCATTCTTACTCATCGGGGTCTGTTCAACGCTGGCGGTCCGGTGGTTCGTGGCACGAGGACTGGAAACGCTGGGCGAAGTGGCCGCTCAAGCCGCCACCATCGATGAGGCGAGCCTGGCCCATCGTTTTCCGGTGACCGGTGTCCCCGCGGAGGTGATGCCCATCTGCCTTCGCTTAAATGAACTCCTGCACCGGCTGCAAAACGCCTTCGAGCGGGAACAACGGTTTACAGCCGATGCGGCGCATGAATTAAGGACCCCGCTCGCGGAACTCCACTTGCTGGCGGAAGTGGGGTTGCGCGCGAGCCTGCAGGCCGCGGCGACGAAAGACTTCGCACAACATTTTCGCGACGCACTCGCCATCGCGGAACAAATGGAGCGGCTGGTCGCGGCGCTGTTGACCCTGGCCCGCTGCCAATCCGGCCTTCAGGTCGTACTCATGCAGCCCACCGGCCTCGTGGAACTCGTCCGCCAGTCCTGGATGCCCTTTCAGCAGGAGACTCAGTTTCGTAACCTGGCCTTATCGTTTCGACTGGACCCAGACGCAGAGATTGAAACCGATCCGGCGCTCCTCGGGCCGGTCTTGGGAAATCTTTTTTCCAACGCCGTTGCGTATTCACCGGACCAGGGAGAGATCGTGGTGGAGATGTCGCACGATCCGCAGGGTCTATACCTCCATGTCACCAACGCCGCCGAACACCTCGAACCCGCGGACCTCGAGCACCTGTTCGAGCCCTTCTGGCGCAAGGACAAGGCACGATCCGATTCCAGTCACAGCGGTGTCGGTCTTTCGATCATCGCGGCCTTCGCCGGACTCTTGGGCGTTCACGTAGTGGCCGCGCTTCCGGCCCCAGGCAAGTTCCGAGTCACGTTGGGGCCCTTTCACAAGCTGCATT
The DNA here is from genome assembly GCA_016182645.1 of Candidatus Hydrogenedentota bacterium. Classification (GTDB taxonomy): domain Bacteria; phylum Hydrogenedentota; class Hydrogenedentia; order Hydrogenedentales; family JACPGD01; genus JACPGD01. The sequence goes on from JACPGD010000360.1 coordinate 14,243, forward strand.
CAACACGAGACACCGCTTGAGTGTGAATTCTTCTTAGGGCGTTGGGGTCAAGTGCTGCACAAAGAGTTGCTCCGGCGGCTGCGGGGTCCAAGGAAGCGGTAAGTGAAGTTCCTGCCGGGCGGTCCCGCACGCAATATAACTGCCGTCAGCCAATGCTCTGAGACTTGCCACATCGCGCAGACGCAGTGTTCCCGTTTCGATGATCTCCCCATTATCCGAAATCCGGTATAGGACATCAGCGCCCGGCCGCCCGAAATAGGCAAAGAAACCGTCGCCGGGATAGGGTCCGACAAATCGAGCAGAGCCGAAACGAAGCGGCTCTTCCGGCGCCAGCTTCTCCCAGAGTACGGCGCCCTCCTTGGTGAGCCGTGTCAAGAGGAGTTGCTCCCCTCGAAAGTGGGGCGATGTGCCAACATACTGCCCTCTCGCTACAACAACGCCGTCATCAGCCGCCTTGAAGAGGCCTGTGAATACCATCTCATTCGGCACGCTAAACGTCTTGTGCCACTGTTCGCCGCCTTCACCGTTCAAAGACAAGACGTGGAGTTCAAGGTAAGGAGGGGCGGCGACAAACGCGGCAAACACCCCGCGATCCTCCCTGACGAGAACGGACCCCTGCGGATCTGCAAATGACGGCGCAGCCTCAGCCGAAAAGGTCCAGCGCGCTTCTCCCGCAGCGTCAGCATCCAATACACAAAATCCTAGATTCTCGCCGCGTCCCGCCAAGGCAAAAGAGCCGTCGGAGCGCGTGTCCGCCGCTATGGAAGTCCGAAGCGCGCTATAGGTCCTTGTCCAACGCAATTCCCCCAAGGGCGAAAAGCGAGCGGCAAACGAGCGGTCAACTTCACTGCCCGTGCCTTTGATAGCTTCTGCCGAAAAGATCGTCCCAGTGGCCAGAATATCGCCAGAATCAAACGGTGCGAGCGACCGAATATTCCCCGTTTCTGGCGACAACACATCAGTCGCTTTCACCTGCCAGTGCACAGCACCTGTGACGTCTGTTTGAATAAGGGAACTCTCCGCCCGCGATGATGGGCCGTCAGTAGCCAATCGGCTCGTATAGGCGATGTACAGTTCATCCTCTCCAGCTGCAACAGTATCCTGGACGGATTGTTGGTACTCTCCCTCTTCATTTTCCGGCAACTGTACAAAACTGTATCCATCATGTGGCAAGGGTATCGTGCATCCGCTGAGCAGAAGGAGGGCCGCCAACGGGTATACACGTTGTAAGGCCGCGCGTCTTTGGCAAATCATCGCAGTCCCTTTTATTGCTTAGAAGGTTCCCATCGGCCTAAAAGCTGCTGTAATCTTGAACCAGGACGTTCTCGGCAGTGTATAAATTGCCAAAGAAGTCAAGTCCAACTGTTCTCGCATCCACTGCGTTGTGTAGCCTCAAGGGCACCCAGCCTACATCAAACGCCCAGAACAATGTTCCCCCAATGTATAGATCGCCCGTTGCTGCATCGAGTCTTGCAATCGCTCGATCTGGGCCCGCGATCAGCATGTCTCCGGATCCCGGTATCTCTTGAAGCTGCGCGTCACTCGCATTTTGTATCAGCGATCCGCGCAAAACAACGAGACCATTTTGATATAGCCTCATTAAGACGGTGCCATCGCTGTTTCTGACTTCAACGGTTTTTGAGGCGCCATCCCGCCATCTATTTGCCACTGTGATTGTCTTGCGCAGGGTTCTCGCATTGTCCGCACAATCTTCGTCCCCTAGTGGTAAACCGGGAAGGGCGAGTTGGTCCGGATTTGAAAATCTAGGTATTGGGAGACCAATAGAGAACGGAAATCCACCAGACATAATAGTCGTTCGCAGTGAAGCTAATTGCCATCCGCTGGAATGCGCGAACAACCCACGTTCATTGACATGGTTTGCACCCAGTAAATGGGCGACCTCATGCGCAAAAGTTACACTTTCAGCAGGGCCTCTCTCGAATACTACGAAGGCCTCTGTAGCTACAGCGCCGACGCCATAAGACCCGGCGATGCCCCGAACATCTGGCGATGCATCGATCCCCTCGATCATGAGCGCGACAAAGTCCGCTGAGTACTCCTCTCTGAGCAAACGGGCCGTCGCCGATAAAGAATTCCCCGAAATCAGACCAACATCTAAATCGATGGCAAGCTCATTTCCCACAAGTGTGTCACGCGCGTTGACAATATTCGCTATATCTTCGGAGTTTGTGCCTGCCCCGATCTCTTCAGCGAGCGGAACTACTATTGTGCCCTTTAATTCAAGTCTGACCTTAGTGTCAGACCTTGCATAGATAAAATTGGCAATAGTGCTCAAGAGGTTCACATTGGGTGAGCGAAGGAATTCTGGTAGGTTTGCCGCGGCTCCTTCGGAAATTAGTAGTATAAAATCAAGAGTCTTCGTTTCTGTGGCTTCACTTGTTGTGAATATTGGGTTCCCCCTGTCCCATGGCGTCGGATCTTGCAACCTCTCTTCGCAAAACTCCTCCTGAGTGGTTCTTTCCCGGTAAGTGTGGGTAATTGGACTTGAGACATCGAAGTCAAATCCCTCTAATGTTTTGTGGAAACGCAAACAGAGGAG
>JACPGD010000361.1 GCA_016182645.1 Candidatus Hydrogenedentota bacterium
AGCTTCCTGAACGACTTTGGTCGAATCGCCGGGCGTCTTGATCGCGATGTCCGCCACTTCCGCCATCTTGCCGCCGCGCGGGCCCGTGAGCGCCACGGCGGTGCCGCCCTTGGCCTTTGCGACCGACAGCGCCATCAGGCAGTTCGTGGCGTTGCCACTGGTGGAGAGGGCAAGTAGGACGTCGCCAGACCGCATCAGGGCATTGAGTTCCTGCGCAAACGCGATGTCTCGCAGCTTGCAGTCGTTTTCCACGGCGGATTTCAGCGCGCCGTTGAAGCCCAGCGCGTGCGCCGGCAGCCCCGCCTCGAGGTGCTCGGACAATTCTTCCCCAAAGGGGAGTCCTTTCAGTCCGGACTTCATGGCGTCGCTCAAGGGGCGTTTGCGCTCGAAACTCTTACACAGTTCGCCGACAATGTGCATCGCGTCCGCGTTCGAGCCGCCATTGCCGCAGGTGAACAGCATGCCGCTGTTGTCGTAGCACTGGATAAGGCGATCATGCAGCGCCAGCAGAGGCGCCACGCACGCATCCAGGTCTGGACGCCGGCGGCGCATCGCATCCAGAATTTCCTGTTCAACAGCAGACAAAGAGGACATGCTCGATCTCCAGTGCGGGTCTTGGGGGAGGATTCCAGTGGCGCCTATTGTATCCCGCGCGGGAAGCCATGCGCGAAAGTCACTTTGACCGGGCGCCAGGAATACTCGACTTGCGCCACTGGCGCTATGTTGGCACCAGTGTTCATGACGCGGTGATCTTCCCGACGCGATTAGAGGGGCGCCCCTCAACCCCGTCCATTCAGTCCATTGCGCCCATCTCAGCTCTCTGCCTTCCGTAGCATCTGCAGTAGCGTGAGCAGGAAATCGCGGTTGTCGGCGGTGAGGTAGCGCATTTCGCCGCCCATGCGGTTAAAACTCTTGTTGTAGCGCAGGTAATAATCGGGATTGTTTTCCGGCGGTTCACCCTGGCGCCAGTCCCAGTGCGATTCTTGCAGGTCAACGATCACCATGAAATGCTTGTCGAGGTGGCCGCCGCGTTGGATGGCCAGGTTCTGCGCCATGCTCATGCTCTTCTCGAAGACCATCGGCGACATGACCGCGGAGCCGATGCTCATGTACACGCCGCCGTCGATGCGTGAGACTTGATGCGCAAAGGCCAGGAAATCCCGTTGCGCCGTTCGGCCAACGGCCGCGCCCATGTTCATTGGATGGACATAAATAATGTCATGACCAAACATCGGATGGCTGGTGAAGGGCACTTTGAGCCGGTAGGCCGCGGCCTGGATACCGTACTGTTTGTAAGGATGCTTCACGGTCATCCAGCCGTGCCGGAGACGGAAGGTGTGCACGGCATTCAGCAGGTCCGCCGCCGCCGCTGCTTTCTCATAGTCCAGCGCGGTCATCGAATGCTGGATGCGCTCGCGCAGCACGTCCTCCTCCGGTATCTTCAGCCCTTCCTGTTCGACGAACGCGCCGATGGATTCGCCATAGCCCAGCCCCTGATAGGCCCCCACGTTGATGGCCAGGTTAATGTAGAACCCGGTCTCTTCCCACGCGCCGAATTCGCCGCGCGAGGTATTACCGCGCACGTCTTCGCTGCTGTGGCCCTGGAATGCGAATTCCCAATCGTGGATGATGCCCGCGCCGTTGGTGGCCAGATGCGTGACCCAGCCTTCTTCTATCAACTTAATCAGGACCAGCCCAAGCCCATTCTTAATCGTGTGCGCGCCAAAGGTGAGCATCCGAGGCAGATTGTGGCGCTTAGCCTGCAAGATGCGCGCGACCGTCTCGGCGATGATGTCTTTGCCCTGCTCATTGAATGGGCGCGGCTTCGCCGTCGGCGGCACGTGATCTTTTTCGATGTATACCTTGTCCTTGCGCGCGGACAGCGGCTTGATCCGCAGCGTGTGCCTGTCCAATTGTGGATACGGCATGGCATTCCCCTCCAATAGCGGGTAGTTTAACAGATTAAGACCGCAAACCGCAGATGCCGCAGATGACGCAGATGGAATGGCGCGACGCGCGTACTGAGAATGAGGGGTCAAAAAAGAAAAAGTCACTTACACTTGAAAGAGCGTAGTTTAGGGTTTCAACAGGGTAATTAGCACCTCTGGCGCTTGCTCGATGGCATCGGGAAGCCTTTCCGGGTTCTTGCCGCCCGCCTGGGCCATGTCTGGCCGGCCGCCGCGGGCAGTGAGGTCTTTGGTCACCCCCACGCAGAGGGAGGCCTTGTCCCCTTCGGCGCTACCCAACACAATCACGCCGCTGCCCAATTTGTCCCGCAGTTTATCGAGCAGGGCGCGCAGCCCTGCCGCATCCTGGCCTTCCACCAGCGCCGCGAGCAGCTTCACCCCATTCAGGTCTTGCACCTGGCTCATGTAGTCGACGGAAGCGCCGGTGGCCGCGGCCTGCTTCCATTTTTCGACTTCGCGCTGGAGCCGGCGGATCTCGTCTTGCAACGCGCGCACACGCACTTCGACGTTGTCCACGTTTGCGCTGAGCAACTGCGCCGTCGCTATCAATTGGCGGTCCCGCTGCTGAATCACTTCGACGCAAGGTTCACCGCAGACAGCCTCGATCCGGCGCACCCCGCTCGAAACGGAAGATTCGGACACAATCTTGAAATAGCCGATCACGCCCGTGCGCGGCACATGCGTACCGCCGCACAGTTCCATGCTGAAATCACCCACGCTCACCACGCGCACGATATCTTCATATTTTTCACCAAACAACGCCATGGCGCCGGCGGCGCGCGCCTCCTGCAATGGCTTCTGCGCAATGGCGACAGGTTCATCGCGGCGGATGTAGTCGTTGACCAGACGCTCGATGTCTTGGAGCCGCACCTGCTCAATGCCCTCGAAATGCGTGAAGTCGAAACGTAGCCGGTCCGGCGCGACCAGCGAGCCCGCCTGATGGACGTGGTCGCCCAGCACGTTTTGCAGCGCGGCTTGCAGCAGGTGCGTGGCCGTGTGATGATTCAGGATGTTCGTGCGCCGCTGCGCGTCCACCTTGGCATCGATGTTGTCGCCCACGCGGAGGACACCGCGGTTCAGGTGCACGGAATGCACAATCATTTTTCCGGCCAGCTTATGGGTGTCCGTCACTTGGGCGTTGCCGTCCACTGCATCGAAAACGCCGGTGTCGCCCACTTGCCCGCCCGATTCCGCGTAAAACGGCGTGCGGTCCAACACGATTTCGCCGGATTCGCCTTCGCTCAATTGTTCGACCGGTTCGCCGTTCTTGACAATCGCCGTGATAGTGACGTTGCACTCGGTCAGGTCGTAGCCTTGGAAGTCCGTATCGCCAAGCAATTCGTGCAGCTTTCTGTAGATGGGCGCGATGGCCTGCTGGCCGCTGCCCGTCCACGCGCTGCGCGCCTGCTCGCGTTGCCGTTCCATCGCCCGTTTGAAACCTTCGCGGTCTACCGTGTAGCCACGGTCTTCCGCAATGTCCGTCGCCAAGTCGAGCGGAAACCCATACGTATCGTGAAGCCGGAACACTTCTTCTCCCGCAACCGCGAGATCGCCGCTCTTTTTCATTTTGGCGAAGAGTTCATCGAGTAGTGACATTCCCCGCGCGAGGGTGCTCGCAAAGCGTTCTTCTTCCGTGTGGATGATCTTCTGAATCTGGATGCGTCCCTCAACGAGCTCGGGGTAATGGTGGCCCATAAGCTCGATGACCGTGGTGACGACCTGATGCAGGAATGGCTTTTCCAAACCCAGCTCGCGGCCGAAGCGCGCCGCGCGGCGCAGCAGCCGGCGCAGCACATAGCCGCGGCCTTCATTCGAGGGCAGAATGCCGTCGGCAATCATAAACGACAGCGCCCGAGCATGATCCGCAATCACGCGGAATGGCACTGGATTCTTCGCATACTTGGCGGAGGTCAATCCCTGCGTGGCCTCGATAATGGGGAAGATCCCGTCCGTGTCGAAGACGTTGTCCTTCCTCTGCAGCAGCGACGCCAGGCGTTCGAGGCCCATGCCGGTGTCAATGCCGCGGTTCTTCAACGGCGGGCGCGACCCGTCGAGTTGTTGATCGAACTGTGGGAAAACCAGGTTCCAGAATTCGATGAACCGCTCGTGCGGATCATTTTCGGGCGTCGCGGCGGGGTCGATGGACACGCCGCGATCATAGAGCAGTTCGGAGCACGGCCCGCACGCCCCGGTCTCGCCGGCGGGTCCCCAGAAATTGTCCTTCGCCCCCAGCCGGATGATTCGGCCCGCCGGCACGCCAATTTCCTTGCTCCAGATCCCATGCGCCTCATCATCATCCTGATATACCGACACCCAGATAAGTTCCGGATTAAGACGGAGCACCTGCGTCGAGAATTCCCAACCCCACTGGATCGCTTCCTGCTTGAAATAGTCGCCAAACGAGAAATTGCCCAGCATCTCGAAGAATGTCAGATGTCGAGACGTTTTGCCGACCTCATCCAGGTCATTCGCCTTGCCGCCCGCGCGCAGGCATTTCTGCGACGTTGCCGCCCGCCGGTAGGGGACAGGTATCTCGCCCGAGTAATAGGGCTTGAACTGCACCATGCCCGCGCTCGTGAACAGCAACGTCGGGTCATTGCCCGGCACAATCGTGTCGCTCCGCGCAATCACATGCCCGCGCTCGCGGAAATACTCCAGAAAACTTGCACGTATCTCGTCACTCTTCACGGTAATTCTCCGGTAAACCCAGAAACAGCAGGAGAGACAAATATGCTAACAAAAAAAGACAGAAGAGTGCACGAAGGCAGGGGAGCCGCGGCTGACGCGCACGTAGTAGCCGCCGCTCACGTGCGTGTTTGCCCGTGTGAATCCGTGTGAATCCGTGGGGAAAGGAGACCGGGAAGCGGATGCTTGAGCGCGGGACTACCGCGTGGCTGCCATCAGCTTCTCGGTGAGCCAAGTATTGATCAGGGTTTCGGTGGAGACTCCGCGCTGGTGGGCGCACGCAGCCAGCTTCGTCGCCAGTTCCGGCTCCAACGCAGTCAGAACGACCTCCCGCTTAATGTCAACCTCAAAGTCAACTGGCCTTGTTAAGTCCTCATAATCCGCGAGATCATGCGAATCCCAGAATTCTGCGGCTTCTTCGATGCTGTCGAATTGTTCAGGGATGGGATCCCTTTTCTTCTGCTTACTTTTTGGCATAGATTCTTTTTTCTCTGGGTGTCAGATTCCTGCTGCTGACAATCAGCGCTTTTCCAGATGATTTCCGCAGGAAATACACGATAAGATACCGTCCGGCTTGGGTTTGGCCCACGGCAGAATAGAGATCTTCACCTTTCACATTTCCACGTTCAACAAACAGGAACCGCGGCGACGAGGCGAGAATCTCCTCAACTTCATACTCTCTCACACCGTGTTTCGCTTCCAGCTTGTCTACAATGTGCGGCAACCAGATTATACCATTCAATCTCATTTATCGAGTATGTCGACGCGGGATCATCCAAAGCAAGTCAAAGTGCGCCTGCGGCTACGAGGGGAGAAGCATTTAATGAATTCATCAGGTAGAATCATGGCCCTCGACGTTGGCGATGTCCGCACGGGCGTTGCCGTGACTGACCCGTTGCAGATGATTGCTTCGCCACATTCAGTGGTGCGGGAAAAATCGCTGGCGGCGGCGGTGGATGCGGTGGCCAGGCTGACCGCTGAATTGGAGGTGGTGCTGATAGTGGCCGGTATTCCCCTGAACCGCGAGGGGCAACGCGGCCCCCAGGCGGAAAAGGTGCTGCGGTTCCTGGAGCTATTGCGGGCGAAGGTCGAGGTGGAGATAGTCACGCAGGATGAGCGGTTCTCGACGGCCGAAGCGGAGCGCATGCTGATCGGGGCCGACGTTCGGCGCGGCAAGCGGAAACAGGTCGTGGACAAGATAGCGGCCACGCACATTCTGCAGACTTTCTTGGAACGCAGACAAAGGGAAAATAGGGACAAAAAGGACTGAAGGGGCGAAATGCGAGGAGATACTCCTGGAAAGGGCGGTTGCAGGGTTCCGGCGCAATTGCCTGAGAATCGGGCCAGAACTCTGACTCGGCGGCTATCAGTGGACGAGACCTCGCTTTGGTCCTCTAAGTCGTTTAAGTCCCTTTGGTCTACACCACATGGCCAGAGGCCAATTGGCTTTTGGATTGGATAGAGGATGTCTATGGATCAAGTGCAGAGTGAAGCGCCGCGCAAG
>JACPGD010000335.1 GCA_016182645.1 Candidatus Hydrogenedentota bacterium
CGGATAATCCAGGAGCAAACGCCAGAACGCGACGAAATAGCCGTCATTCGGGCGCGTGCCTGCCAGGGCCTGCGTCACGAATCCCGCCAGCGCTTCGTAACCTTTGCGAGCGCGGTCAATGTTGATGCCGCGCTGCATGGCCTCGTTCTGACAGTGTTCGCAGAAGCATGTCACCTTCGTGGGGTCGGGCTTGCCGCCATGGCGGGAACCGAGCGCATTGTTCAAGGGCCCTTGGCGCTCGCAGCCCCACATGACCCCGTCAATGTCGTATGACTTGCAGTAATCCTCGGTGAGTCCAATCAGGAAGCTCCGATAATCCGGATTGTAGGGGCACAACGTCCGCGCCTTGCGGCCGTACAAGTCGACCTCGGTCAGCTTTTGGATATTGGGCACGGCCCCGCTGAAGACGTCTTCGTACCAGCAATAGACCTTCATGTCGCGGCGGTGCGCCTTGTCCAGCACGTGGTCGATGATGTCGAGTTTCCCGTGGTCCGGTGCGCGGGTGTCCTGGAGCACGGTGCCCGCGTAGAACTGGCGGTGCGGCGTGGCGAAATTGCCGCCATGGAAATCCGGATCGTATTCCTGCTTGCCATGGTCCGGCAGCGGCTGGCCGGGGACCTGCCGCCCGCCGATTCCCCGGCCATAAGTGAAGGTCGCCAAGAAGATGGTGTTGACGCTGCCCTTTTCCTGAAAGACGTCCAGCACGCGATCGACCCCTTCATCCACAAACGACACCGCGCCCGCCTGGATGCCGATCACTTTTTGGGCGGGCGCCGTGTTCTCCGCTACGGCCTCCTCAATATGTCGCGTCGCGGCCGCCCCTGCCGCCACGGCACTGGTCTTGATAAAGTCCCGGCGTGTCCAAGGTGAATCAGGCCCGATGGCGTTCATGGCGTATCCTCCGCTCCACAGACGTGTCTTCGATTTCGCAAGATATCAGTATGAGCGGAAAAGCGCAGCGGCGCAAGCACCAGTACCGCGAAGTATCTGAAAGTGTTCCTGATTTGGAACGAAGTTGATTTTCCGAGGACGCATGATGTGGCATCCTTGCTGGATATCGTCGCGGCTTGCAATGCAACGCTGGCATTGTCATTGCGGGAGACTATCACGCTGACGGATTATGGAGTAAGAGTCCGTTAGCCAGATACCCTTCCCGACTTGACCTTTCAGCAAGCTTTGGAAGTAATGCATAGAGTCCGAGCGGCCTCGATATGCCGGCGATTATAGTCCCTGTTGCAACAGGCCGAGGAGTTCATCCGCGGACATCTTTCCGGTCATGTCGCTACCTTCGAGCAGGCTGTCCGCCAAATCGCGTTTGTGTGCGTGCAATTCCACGATCTTGCTTTCAATAGTGTCTTTCGTGACCAGCCGGTAAATGGTAACGGGGCGTTGCTGGCCAATGCGGTGGGCGCGATCCGATGCCTGGTCCTCGACGGCAGGATTCCACCACGGGTCCATGTGGATCACATAGTCCGCCGCGGTCAGGTTGAGGCCGAGGCCGCCGGCTTTCAGGCTAATCAGGAATAAGTCTCCTTCGCCGGCCTGGAAGGCGTCCACGTTTTTCTTCCGAGCGCGCTGCGGTGTCGCGCCATCGAGGTATTGGTAGGCGATCTTGCGCGCGTCCAGTTCTCGCCGGAGAATTGAGAGGTGGTCCACGAACTGGCTGAAGACGAGTGCCTTATGCCGGTTTTCAATCAGTTCTTCGACAAGGTCCAGGAAGACCGCCAGCTTGGAACTGCTGACCCCGGCATCGGGCGCAACCAGTTGGGCGTTGCAGCAGGCGCGGCGCAGGCGCATGATTTCGGCCAGAATCTGCAGGCGTTGTTGATTGGCCGGTCCTTTTGCCTGGGCAATTTTTTCAAGGGCCTTGCGGCGGAGTGCCTCGTAAAATACGACTTCTTCCTGGTTGAACTCGACGTGCAACAGGATTTCGGTGCGCGAGGGGAGTTCTTCCAGAACTTGCTCCTTGACGCGGCGCAGGATGAAGGGTTGAATCACCTTCTTGAGACGCACCCGCGCTTCCCGTTCCCGGCGCTTCTCGATGGGAACCGCGAAACGCTGGTTGAATTGCTCGAGTGAGCCCAGCAGTCCCGGGTTGATGAAGCGGAACAGGTTCCACAATTCGCCGAGATGGTTCTCGATGGGGGTGCCGGTGGTAATGAGGCGAAAGTCCGCTTGCAGGTTCATGGCTGCTTGCGAGCGGCGCGTGGCAACGTTTTTGATGGCTTGGGCCTCGTCCAGGATGGCCACACGCCAATGGGTCGCCGTGAGCATTTCCTCTTCCTGGTATAACAACCCGTAGCTGCACACCAGCAGATCAAAGGGTTTCAGCGCGGCCAGCATGGCCTTCCGGTCCCCCGGACCAAATTGAACCGCGCTCAAGGTGGGGGCAAAGCGCCGGACCTCGTCGAGCCAATTCATGCAGACGGAGGTGGGTGCGACGACGAGCGCGGGGCCTTCGGCGGCGTGCGCCAGGAGCACGGCCAAGGCCTGGACCGTCTTGCCCAGACCCATGTCATCGGCCAGGCAGGCGCCAGCGCCCCAGCGAGACAGGCGCGCGAGCCACTGGTATCCCTCCACCTGATAATCGCGCAACGTGGCCCGCAAGGTGGATGGAATCTCTGGCTCAAACACCTGCGCCTCGCGGAAGCGCTCAAGATGTGTCTTCCATGTTTGGTCAGTCTTGACGGAACCGGCCCCCTCGAACAGCGCGTCCGCCACGGGGGCGGCGAGCGTGTGAAACCGAACCCCCTTTCCGTGGGCTTCCGACATCGCGCTCAATTCGTCCAGACGCTTACGAAATTCTTTCGTCAGCGATAGGAACTGACCGTCCCCAAGCGGCACAAAACGCCCCGGCGCCTGCTCGAGGAGTTCCAGCAATTGCCGCATGGTCAGGACACGGTCTTCGTCCAGCCGCAATTCACCCGAGGCCTCAAACCAATTGCGGTTCTCCCCCACCTTGACGTGGAAGTTGCCCAGTGCGGCCCGGCCGCCGATGCGCATCTTCTCGCCCTGCGGCCATTCCGCGAGCACCGCGTCCCCCAGGCCGTGGAGTTCGTCAAGGAATTCGAGGCATTCTTCCGGGTCTTCGAGACACCATTCACCGTCCAATTCCACGGCGCGCTCCAGCACGGTGCACGCGGCAATCGTTTTTCCCGCCAGGTCTTTCTCGAGCGCCAGATCCCGGCACGTCTGGACGCGCTGCCCGTCCACTTCGGCCACCACAGTGGCGCCGCCCGCGCCGGGCAGATAATACGGGCCCCCTTGGGCCAATGGCCGGACATGCACCTGGACGCGCAGCCCCAGCCCTGCCGGGGAGAGTACCACGCGCGGCCGGGGGTCCGCCGGAACTTCGGGCACGTTTTCAAGCCCACCGCCAATGTCCGAGTGGATAGTGACCAGACCCGCGATGCGGCCCAGCGCTTCGAGGATGCGCTCCTTCTGGTCCGCGGGCACTTTCAGTCCCTTCTGAAGGACACTTGCAATACGGCGATGGGCCGGGCTGAACTCGACGACCTTGAGGCGCGATGCCGTCTCTTTGACGGCAGCGACCTCGTTTTCAGGATCAATCTCCGGAAAGAGTTTAATCGTGACGTGCGCGCCCTTCTGGGTCACCAGGAGTTCGGGTTCCCCCTTGATCACTTCGACGCGGCCGCCGTTGCGCCAGAAAACATGGGGATGACCGGCGAGCGCGAGCAGCGCCTTGGGGGCGAGATCGAAATACAGGCGCGAGCCATAGTAGTTATAGTCGTCATACTCCGGGGCGATATGACTGCAAACTTCGAGGTCTTTCGGCGTCAAATAAGGAAATTTTTCTCGATCCGTGGACAACCGCCTGAGCGACACCACCTTGCCCTTGCTCCACTGACCTGACTTTAGCCGCTTGACTTCGCGGGCACTGATATTACAATATTTATTCACCATTTCGATGGTCCACTCGAGGCGGCAGTTTGCTGTGTCCGTGCCTGCCGTATTGGTTTCAGCCACGTGGAACAGGGCCTCGAGGCTGCGCTCCCAGGCCTCGCGGCGGCGGACAAGCTCCAGGAGTGCCGGAATGCCCAGGCGCTTGTGAAACTCCGCAGCCTGCCGCGCGTAGGGCTGGCCACTCTTATCCAGGCGCGCCAGCAGGGCCGCGGCTTCGGCGGCAAACCATTGGTGGCCGTTTTTGACCGCCTGGTCCTGAAGACTGGTGAGCTCTTTTCGCGACGGCTCCTCGATCCGCACATCCATCCAAAAATGGGTCAGGGCCCTGGTCAAAGCGCACAATACGGGCTGACCACTGTGGGGCAAGTAATAGGACCTTGAAAATGGCTCCGGTGCGGGGATTCCCAGTTGGGATTCGATGAGTCCGATGAGCGCGTTGCACGCCGTGGCATACGCCGACTTTGCTCGGACTGCACGTTTGAGGTAGTCGTGCGCTTCCTTCAATTGGCCGGCATCGCCGGAGCGAATCAAGGCGAGCGCGTAAAAGATGCTGTCGTGGCCGGAAAGCGTCACTTTGCGCTTGCCCGTCGCCACGCGCTGGCGGGCCATCGCTCTTTCATAGCACTGCAATGCTTCGCCGAATTCTCCACGCAAGAAGGCCAGCAGCCCCAGCGCTTCGCTGGAACAGCTCCCCTGCATTCCTTCAACAAGCGCCTGCGCTTCTTCAAGTCTGCCGCGGAAGATAAGTTGGATGGTCAAGAGACTGCCGTAGCTTTCACGCTGGTCAGCCGATTCCGCCTTCGCCCAGTTTTCTTCCAGAAACCGCATGGGGCCAGAAATGGACAACAGCCGGTCGCTGGATTCGGTGAGGACAGCCGCGAGGATAGGCCCGGCCAGTTCCGCCCGCAAGGTCTTGAACCAGTCCGGGTCGAAGGGGTCGGCGCAAATGCGCAGGAGGACTTCTACTCCAAACGAGGTGCTGCCGTAATTCTTGGGCAGCAGACCGAGCGACTTCCAGAACTTCTCGACGTCCTGGAGGTAGAGGTATTGGCGCAGGGCGCGAATGCCTTGATCAGCACTGCGGAACTGCCCGTAACTGTACTTGAAGACATGCTCGATCGGGCTCACTTTCTCGGCGGCCGCCACCAGCGCCGGGAATTTACCTTCCCTAATGGTGTCTCGCGTCACGGGTTCGGCGATGAGTTCAAGGCAGCGTGGCTGGTAGCTGTCACTTGCATCGAGCAGCCCGCTTTTCTTGAGAAGTGACAGGGTCTTTTTACAGTCGTGCTCCCCGAACGGCTGCCCGTTTACATTGTGAATCTTAGCTGTTGCGAGCGCCTCGGCAAGCTTGTAGCGATAAATCGGCTCATACAGTACCGAAAGGAATTGCAGCACGGATTTTTCGGGCTGGCCGAGCGCGTGGTAAGCCTGAAGCAGGCGCTTACGCTGTGCGCGACTTTCTGGAGAGGCGAGAAGTTGCATACGGATAGGACCAGTGATGAGTTGTGACAACGCGATTATAGCGGTCGGAAGCGGTGAATTGGAGTTGGACCGCCCCCCGGATGCGGGAGGCAGTGCCGCGCTCGGCGAGCGGGGGTCTTAGCTGGATCCCTGCCTGCGCGCCATTCCCCAGGAAAGTGCCGCGCTCGGCGAGCGCGGGACTACTGGAGAACATCTTTTTCGTGGAAACTGATGCGCACGTCGCCCTGCATCGTCGTGAGCCAGATCTGGCCGGGCTGTACTTCGAAGAGGTAGGTGTAGGCGAGGGAGGCGCGCGGCTCATCGGCGCGGCGGGCAACGACGACCGGGGTGGTCCACGTTGCTCCGTCGTCCTCGGACAGCGCGACGGACAACTCCGCGCGGAAATTATTCACGCGCACGTCGGACCACTGGTTGTCGCCACCCTGGAAGACATTTTCGGGCGCCTCTCCCCCGTCGCCGCGCACAGGCCGGTTCCAGGCCAGGAGCAGGCGCCCGCTGGCCAGGCGGAGGAACGTGCCCGGTGAACTCGTGGCCGGAATGTCGGAGGGCTCCAGAATGCGGAAGTCTTCGCCGTTGTTGTCGGACCAGGCGTTCCAGAAGCGGCCGAGGTTTGTGCGGCAGAGCATCCAGATGCGACCGTCGCGCAGTTCGGCGAGCGTGGCTTCGATCAAGCCGTCATGATGGCCGCGCCCGCCGATGTCGAGGAAGTTCGAGCGCTGCCAGGTGTGACCTTCGTCCACGGAGAAACGCGGCCGCAGGGCGTGGCGTCCGTCCTCGTACATCAACTCTTGCACGGGCACGATGATGTGCCCGCTGCGGGCTTGAATCATGTGGTGGACATCGCCGGAATAGCCATCGTAGATGCACTGCGCGTCAATCCATGTCTTGCCCTCGTCCACGCTGCGGACGGCCCACACATCAAGACGTGTCTGCGGTTCCGGTAGACTCTTCTCCGCGTTCCACTTCCATTCAAAATCCGCCATGTTCAGGAATACGAGGATGATGGCGCCCTGCGCCGTGCGCAGCAGCGCGCGTTCGGTCGCCACTTTAAGGTCCTGGCCTTCGGCGGCCAGGGGACGCTTCTCCCAAGTCTTTCCTTCGTCGCGGCTGAGGAGCACCTGCGTCTCTTCCACGCCAAGGATTGTACCGTCGCCGAGGCGCACAAAGGGTCCGAGCGGGAGGTCTGTCAGCCACTCGGCGCTACCGGCGATCTCGAGCACACCACCTCCGACCTGGACTTGTTTCCATCCTGCAGGCGGCTCGGACGACTGCACCGTCGCCGCCGCCAGCTTTGGAAAATCGGCGGCAACGTGCTCATGCAATGGTGTTGGATCATTTTCCAGAGCATAAATCCCCAGGCGCCAGCGTTGCTGTTCGATGGGGGCGTCCGCCGGTTGCCAGATGGGATTGTTGTGCAGGCAGTCGTGCCATGCCTGACTCATCGATAACGAGGTGTCGTTGGCGATGGCGGCGAGGTATTTCCCGTCGCGCGATACCGTGCCGATGACGGGCGTGATGAAGCGGTCGGCGCTGTAG
>JACPGD010000008.1 GCA_016182645.1 Candidatus Hydrogenedentota bacterium
CGCGGGACACTACACGGTGGCCGCACTGATCACGGTGGTGTTGCTCCCAGGCATCACCTTGATCATGCCGTTTCTTATCCCCGGCCCTTTTCAATTCTGGATTGTCTATTACCTGATTGTGCCGGTGTTGATCGCGGGCGTCTTCCTTCCTTACCGGGTGGTGTTTCTGGTGATTGCGGCCAATCTGGCGGGAATCCTCCTGATTCCGGACATTCGGCCCGACGTAGAACTCTATGATATGCCGGCGCTCTTTTTCTTCGTGGCCACCGCGATGATCGTCGGCGTGCGGTGGCACAACGAGGCGCTCGAGTCCATCCGCCGAGAAGAACTGGCCAAGAGCCGTTCGCGGTACAAGCGCCTGCTCGAAACGTCTTTTGGCGCCATCGTCGTACTCGAGCGGGGCCGTGTCGTGGAGGCCAATCCCGGCTTCTTTTCCATGTTCGAATATGGACCCGAGGACATTGGCACCCTCCGGTTCCAGGATCTCGCACCGCCAGCGGCGGGGAATGTTCCATTCGACGGAGCCTTGACAGAGTGTGAATTGTCCGGAAGCCGCAAGGATGGGACAGCGATCGACATCGAGTGTCTGTTCAGGCCGCTCGAAGATTCCCCGGACGCTTACATGGTGGCCATTCGCGATGTGACGGATCGCAAACGGATCGAGGAGCAGCAGCACGATCTCGAGGAGCAACTCGAGCGGGCGCAGCGCATGGAAACAGTCGGGCGGCTGACAGGCGGTATCGCGCATGATTTCAACAACCTTCTGACGCCTATCATCGGCTACGCGCAGCTTGCACTGGAGACCGCGGATCCAGAATCCCTGTTGCGCCGCAACCTCGAGCACATCAATGATGCCGCGCTGCGCGCGGCGAACCTGACGCGGCAGCTCCTGGCCTTCAGCCGTTCGCAAGTACTCGAGATGCGGAATGTTGATCTGAACGAAGTGCTGCATGGCCTCGGCGGCATGTTGCGGCGGCTCATCGGCGAGGACATCGAAATCGACATGCATTTGGGCGGCGATATCGGGACCATTCGCGCCGACCCGACCCAGTTGACGCAGCTCGTGCTCAATCTTGCGGTCAATGCGCGGGACGCGATGCCTCACGGCGGCACGCTGGTGATTGAAACGGCGAGCGCGGACATCGACGAGACGTATGCGGCCCTCGACCCCCGGATGACGCCCGGAGCTTACACGGTGCTTGTCGTGAGCGACACGGGGGTGGGGATTGAGGCCGAACACGTCGACCATATCTTTGATCCCTTCTTTACCACCAAGCCCGTCGGCAAGGGGACCGGTTTGGGATTGGCGACAGTACACGGCATCGTAAAGCAGCATGGGGGCGACATTCTGGTCTACAGCCTCCCAGGGGAAGGCACCACGTTCCGCATCTATTTCCCGAGGTCTGACAAGCAGCCGGAGTCCCTGACTGGACCGGAGCGGGAGGCGCCCGGACCGCATGGCACCGAAACCATCCTGCTGGTGGAGGACTCTCCCCAAGTGCGGGGACTGGTGCTGACGGTCCTCGAGAAGTACGGCTACACGGTGATTGAAGCCGCCACGCCGGAGCACGCAATCGAGATCGCCGGCCAGAATGGGGAGATAGATCTGCTCCTGACGGACATCATCATGCCGCAAATGGATGGTCTCGAACTTCGGGGCAGGCTGCGCCGGGCGGGATCTACCATGAAGGCGCTGTTCATGTCCGGCTACACCGCCGACCTGCTTGATCGGCATGGCGTCTCCTCAACAGATCTGAAATATCTGCCCAAACCCTTCAGCGTCCGGGAATTGACAAGCAAAGTGCGCGAGGCACTGGATGGGTGAGGTTGGCTAGCCTTTCAACCGGGGAAGCACGCCGCCCGGCCTGCCATGGTGCGGCATGATTTTCTCTTTCTCGCCACCGCGCGGGGCAACAAAAACGCCACGATCCGGCGCAAAGTACAGACACCCAATTTCGTCCTGTGGGCGGGAATTGACGAAATCTTCGGCGTCCTCGAGGGCTTCGCGCCATTGGCGCTTGACAGTCACGATATCGACCGGCAGCGCGAGATGCAGGCGAGAGAAGTCTTCCGGGCGATATTTTCCCCGGCGTTTCAGCAGTTCCAGCAGCGAGTGGGGCGTAAAGCCGGGGTCTTTGCCGCAGGCGGCCCAGATCAGTGCCCCCAGCGGCAAGATCTCCTCGTGCGCATAGAGCACATCGAGGAAATCTCGGGCCTCGTCCCTGCCGGCGAGGGCAAGGACTTTGTTGGTGGCCAAATCCACGGGATGCAGGATGTAGCCGGCAGCTTCGTTCCGCTGCGCGGGCATGAATCGCCACGATGAATCGCGCGCCCATTCGATCTTGGTGATGTCTTCACCTTTGGACACGCTGGCGCGAACGTAGCCTGGTTGCGAAAGCTCGGTAGTCACTCGATAGCCTTGGGCCGCAAGCGTGGCCGCGTCCGCGGCGAACGCCTGTGCGACGCGTTCTTCGGAATCGTGGAAGAAATCCAGGTCATTACTCATGCGCTTGGTTTGTGGTTCGAAGTGCAGTGCGGACCCACCGGCGAGATAGCTGTCGGGGCTCCTGTTGGCGGCGAGAAGGCGCACCACCCCCGCCTGAAAGGGGGTCAGCGGCATAGGCGTCCGGCCACTTCCCACGCTTCGCGGTTGCCGTGCTTCCTGAGTTGCTCGACGACCCATGGTATGTCGCCCTTCTTAATTTGCAAGCCGGGATCATAGGACCAGAAACAGCGTGCATGGAAACGCCGATAGGCGCGCCCGGCCTCGCGGACGCGCACCATTTCGCGGGCCGTCTCCGGGGGAAGGCTTCGCTTGTGCTGTGTTCTTTGAAGTTTCCGCTCATTGACGGGGCATTTGTCCGCTCTGGGGGGCATAGGAGAAGGATAGGCCGCGGCCGCGGTGCAATCAACTTCATCCGAGGCGCCTCTGGGCGGGTCTGGCGGGTTCTGGTATACTTTGTCGAGCGTGAGCCGCAGATAGCTTCCTCGCAGAATTCAGGCAGAGCATGATATTCCTGGCTTTTATTGTACAGGCGGCGGCCCTGGCCGGACCGCCCACGTTCTACGTGGTCGAGGCACGTCTGCCTGATCGGGCAACGCTGGATCGGCTTGTGGCCGAGGAATACATCATTGATGACGTTCAGGGACTGACGGCCGTCTTGTACGTCACCGAAGAACAACGGCACGCACTCGAGGCGGCGGGCATCCCATTGCGCCTGCTGGAGACACAAGTGCCGGGCGCGGCGAAAGCGCTAGGGGGCTATCACGATTACGCGCAGTTGACTGCGGAGTTGCAGGCCTATGCGGCGGCCCATCCCACCCTTTGCCGGTTAAGCACGCTGGGACAATCGGTTCAGGGGCGCGAACTCTGGGCGTTGATGATTAGCGATAATCCTGAGGTACAGGAGGATGAGCCCGAGGTGAAGTACGTCTCGACGATGCACGGGGATGAACCGGTGGGGACGGAGTTGTGCCTGTACTTGATCGATCGGCTGCTGGTGGAATACGGCGTGGACAACCGGATAACGGCGCTGGTCGACAACACGGAAATCTGGTTCGTACCGCTGATGAATCCCGACGGCCTGCAATTGGGCACGCGCGCAAATGCGCATGGGCGGGACTTGAACCGGTCGTTCCCGGAGTATCCGGAGGATTTCACGGCGACTCTGTACGATGGCGAGCCAATGGCCGTGCTGGGCCGGGAACCGGAGGTGTTGCGGATAATGTTGTGGTCCGCGGCAAGGAGTTTCACGCTGGCGGCTAATTTTCACACGGGCGCGCTCGTCGTGAACTATCCCTACGACGACGACGGGCTGCCCAGCGGCAGCTATGCGGCCTCGCCGGACGATGCGCTGTTTCAGGTGCTCTCGCTCGAATATGCTTCCCAGAATCCGCCCATGTTCTCCAGTCCATTTTTTAGCAATGGCATTGTGAACGGGACGGCATGGTACGTGGTGCGCGGCGGCATGCAAGATTGGGATTACCGCTATCTGGGCTGCCCAGAAGTGACAATTGAATTATCGAACACGAAGAAACCGAGTGTGTCCACCTTGCCCAGTCTGTGGGCCAACAATGAAGAATCGATGTTGCGCTATTTGGAAGCGGCGCAGCGGGGAGTGCGGGGTGTGGTCACCGATCGTGTCGATAGAACTCCGGTCTACGCGAAGCTGAGCGTGGCGGGAAATACTCAGCCGGTATTCACCGATTTCGACGTGGGGGACTACCACCGCCTGTTGCTCCCGGGCACGTATGCCATCACGGTCGAGGCGGACGGCTTTTTAGCGCAAACGAAGGAGGATGTGGTGGTCAGTTTGGGGCCGGCGGCGCGCGTGGATTTCCGATTGCTGCCGGAAGGGGACAGCGACTGGGACGGTCACTCGAACGCCTTTGAAGGTTTTGACGACGTGGACCAGGACGGCCGCGAGAATTTTCTCGATGGCGACAGCGATAACGACCACGTAGCGGATTTCTACGAAGCGGAGACAGACGCGGATAACGATGGCCTGCCCAACATCTTTGATCCCGATAGCGACAACGATGGGTATGACGACCGGCACGAGGAACTCACCGGCAGCGACCCCAATGATCCCCACAGTATTCCAGGCGCCCCCATGCCCGCCGCCGGAATTCCCTTCCTGGTGGGCGGCGCGCTCGCGTTGCTGGGGTGCGCGGCATGCCGGTGCGGAGCGGGCCGCCCATGAGCGCAACTCGTGTGATGTTCGGCGCGCTGGCATTGATGGCGTACTCCGCACTGATCGCCGCAGAGCCCGCGCCATCGCAGTGGCAGGAAATTGAGTTGTCCCTCAGCGGCCCCGCCGACGTGCAGGCGATCAGCGATCTGGGCCTTATCATCGACGACGTGGCGGCCGGTCATGTGACGGCTTACGCACGGCCAGAACACCTGGAAGCGCTGCACAAGCTGGGGATCGCGTACACGGTGGTGGTGGAAGCCGGCGCGCCGAAGGATTTTTCCGGATATCACGACTACGTGGCGTTGACGGCGGAACTCGAGCAGTACGCCGCGGAGTTCGCGAGCATCACACGCCTGATTTCCCTCGGGCAGAGTGTTGAAGGACGAGAATTGTGGGCCTTGCTCATCACCGGCAATCCCGGTGAGGAAGAAGATGAACCGGAGTTCAAGTACGTCGCAACGATGCATGGCGATGAGCCCGTCGGGACAGAGAACTGTCTCCGGCTCATCGACTACCTGCTGCGCGGCCATGGGACAGATAACCGTGCGACGGCGCTGGTGGAAAGCACGGCGATCTGGTTCGTTCCACACATGAACCCGGACGGTAACAGCAACGGCAGCCGCTCCAATGCACATGACGTGGATTTGAACCGTGACTTTCCCGCCTATCCAACGGATTTTACTCAGAATTATTTTGACGGCGGCGCGATATCGCTGGAGGGACGCGAGCCGGAAGTGCAGCATGTCATGGCCTGGGCGCTGGCGAATTCGTTTGTGCTCTCCGCGAACACACACACGGGCTCGCTGGTGGTGAATTATCCATACGACGATGACGGGGTCCCGAGCGGCGTCCCGGCGCCGACACCGGACGAGGAATTGTTTCAGTATCTTTCGCTGCAATACGCGATGTTCAATCCGCCGATGTACAACAGCCCGGAATTTGAGAATGGCATCACGAACGGCGCCGCGTGGTACACAATCAGCGGCGGGATGCAGGACTGGAACTACCGTTTCGTGTCCTGCTTTGAAGTAACGCTCGAACTATCAGAAATTAAGAAGCCGTCCAGCACACAATTGCCGCAGTTTTGGGAAGAGAACCGGGAGTCCATGTTGGCATATTTGGAGGCGGTGCATATCGGTGCGCGCGGCCTCGTGACGGATCGGCTCACCGGCGCGCCGCTCTGGGCGGAGGTGCGTGTGGAAGGGAACGCGCAGCCCGTGTTCACAGATCCTGACGTGGGCGACTATCACCGGCTGCTGTTGCCGGGCGAGTACCGCCTGCAGGTGCGTGCGCCTGGCTATATTCCCTTTGAGGTGGAGGGGGTCGCAGTAACGGAAGGTCCCGCGACACGGGTGGACGTGGGCCTGTCGACGGGCGATCTCGATGGCGATGGCGCGGTGAACGCGGTGGACATCCAGAGCGTGCTGGAGAGCATCCTCTCCGCGGATCCATCGGGGGCCGACGTCGATGGCGGTGGCGTCACGGTGACGGATCTGCAGACGGTGGTGAACTTGGCGCTGCGCCGTCCGGGCCCGGAGTAGACCGCGAGAGTTGTCCGCCGGGGAATTCGCGGTACATCTGCCGCGCGATCTCATGCAACGGCCGCACAAACTTTCTGAGCACCAGCATCATGTCACCGCCGCCTTCGAGCGGTTCGTCGGCAACTGAGTAGAAACGCTGTTCTTCCACCCACTCTGGAAAGGCGTTGCCTCCCAAGTGAGCCTGGATGTTGTTCCACTCCCCAGCTTCGAGCAGGAGTACGAGCGTGCCGCCAGGCGCCAACAGACGGTGGGCACACGCCAGGATTTCCGGCAGGCGCGGCACATACTGGAGCGGGCGCTTCCAGACGATCATGTCAAACTCAATTTCTTCGGGCCGTATCGGCCAGTGCAGCACTTGATCGTAAGAACCGGAACGGGCACCCGCTTCACTGCCGGGCGCGCCCACGCCAAAGAATTCCTCGACGCCCGCGTGACGCAGGGCAACGCGGCTGTGATCCATGCCGAAGCCGATATCGAGGACCCTGCGCGCGCCGTGCGGCAGGTATGCGCTTGGGCGGCCTGGCGTGCGGAGCGGCAGGCTCTGGGCTGAATTCCCCACCTTCAAGCCTAGGGGCTTAGTGGTGCCACCCACCGTTTCGAGGATGGTTTCGACGCGGTGGCGGTAGGTGTGGCGGGCGAGCACTTCGGCGCGGCCCGCGGTGGCGATACGTTCGCGGGCGGCCACGTCTTCGAGGTACCGGCCGGCGCGTTGCACCAGGTCGTCGTCCGAGTACGTGATGAGGTGCTCCTCGTCCGCGAAAAGATCGAACAGGCCATTGGCGGCAGCGTCGCGGTTGGTGAGCAAGGGCAGGCCCATCGCCAGCACTTCGAATACGCGCATGTTGAGGTCCTGGGCGATCGAACTGTTGAAGGCAAGGTGGCCCAGCGCGAAGACCTGCGACATTTCTTCGTGACTGACCCCATACTTCGTGCCCACGTTGTAGACCTGGGAAAGCCGGGCGAGGCGCGCTACACGTTGTTCATTCACAACAAACAGGGTAGAGCCGACAAAGACGATATCGAAAAGTCTCTCCGAGGGAATAGGGAAGTGGCGCCGGGGCGAACAACCCAGCGGCACCCAGGCCGCATGGCGGCAGCCTGCGTCGCGGAACCAAGGCACGAGCGCGCGCTGGGCCGCAAAGACATATTCATAAGATCGGGCTGTGATGAATTCCTGTGGCTCGTGCCAGGTATCGACAGAGAGGTAGGCCGTCGGGCAGGCGACGCGGTGCACATTGCGATAGGCCGGACCGCTGGAATTGATGCCCACGAGGAGATCCGGCTTCCAGCCAGCGGGCAACTGCGCGAGCGCGTTCAGCACATCATCCGTCTCAGTGATGATGTCGTTTGGCTCAAGGAAGGCGACGGTGTGGCCGAGTTTGAGCGATTCAAGTAGAGGCCGGTTCAGCGGGGGCCCGATGGTGATGACGTCGCACAACTCGCGAAAGGCCTCGACATAAAGCGGCGCCCAATGGCTGACGTTTTCCTTGACGAGGATGCAAACCTTGGGGCGCGTCATTGCGGCCGCATCGCCTCAAACGCCTTTCGTCCAGATCACGCGATCAATGAGGGGCAGGAACTCCGACCATTCCTGTTTCTTTTCCCGTGTCTCACGAATGATGCGGGAGAAAGCCGCGGCTTGCGCATCCAGATTGTCAATGTGGTGCAGCACAATCGCCTCGAGGGTCTTTGGCACCACGGGCGAGCCATTCAGGAGTTCGCCATGGTGGGAAAGAATGCAGTGGAGTAGTTCCAGGCGTAGATTATTGGGGAAGTTCGGGATTTGGCACATCTTCACCTGGGCAAGATCGCAGCCGATTTGCAGGTGCCCGAGCAGTTTCCCCTCGTTGGTATAGTCCACGGCGAGATCGTGGGTCATTTCCTGGAGTTTGCCAAGGTCGTGGAGAAAGACCGACGTCAACAGCACATCCCGGTCGAGTTCAGGGTACAGCTCACACATGGTTTCGGCGAGGCGGGCCATTTCGTAACAATGCCGGGCCAGGCCGCCGCGGTACTCATGGTGCCACTTTTTGGCCGCAACGGCCGCGATGAATTGCTGCATGAACGCCGTGTCCTGCCAGAAGAGTTGCAGCAACTGCTGGAGCCACGTGTTCTTCACCGTATCCAGCAGGGCACGAAGCCGCGCCAGATCCTCTTTCGGATCGCTGGCCGTCAGAATCAAATCTTCCAGCCGGTATTCCGTTTCACGCAAGGGCAGCACCTGCTCGACCTGGATTTGGAGGCGGTTCTGGTAGGTGCTCACGCGGCCCCGCACATTGACGACGTCGCCGAGCTCAAAAAGTTTGGCGACGTCCGCCGCGTTGTTCCACATGATGCCGCCCATGTCACCGGTGCGGTCCTTGAACACCATCCCCAGAAAGGGCCCGCCTGTCTGGCGAAATCGAAGGTCTTTGCGGACGGCCACGAAGTAGTCGTTGACAAAATCGCCTTCCTGGAGGCTGCTGACAAATTGGTTCTTCATTCACTGCTCCGTTTTGGACACATAATCGCCTGGACGCGGCCCGAGGTCATTGTGCCATAAGTGGATCGATTATTCTTCTTCTTCGGCGGTGGTGGACTCGGCCTTCTCCCTGCGCTGGACCGTCTCCGCCTCCGCTTCCGCCTGGGCCTCGGCCCTGATCTTGGCTTCCTCTTCCGGATCCACGACACGAAAAAGATAGATGAGCGATTCGTTTGCCCGGTAACCTTCGGCCCCGCTCATCCTATATCCGTCGAGCGCGCCCCAATGGACGGCATAGGCGCCGCTTTCGAGCGGTCGTGACACCTGCAGTTCAAGGAGCAGGCGTTCCGGCTCATCGATCGGGGTCGAGAGGACGGGCACCGACTCGACGGGCGCCCAGACGGTTTCCGGATACGTTTCGCCGGTGGCTTCGGGCTGTCGCGCGGGGACCTGTTCGAGACGATATATCTGGGCATCGAAGGGCGGCAGTTTATAGGCAATGAGTTGGGGCTGGGCCTCCCCTATTAATAGATCGGGCGCCTTCTTGGTGGCAAACACCTGTCCGCCAGATTTGACCTTGTAGCGCTTGGGCTCGATGCGCGTCGTTTCCTCGTACCGGAAATTTTTGAATGCATAAACCCCCGGTCTCGGGGGCAAGGGCCACAACACCATCTCTTTGACGGCGAGCGCGTCCCGCTGCTGTGCTTCCACGCGCAGGACGCCGGGGGTGAAACCGGACTTTAG
Source organism: Candidatus Hydrogenedentota bacterium (assembly GCA_016182645.1). GTDB lineage: Bacteria > Hydrogenedentota > Hydrogenedentia > Hydrogenedentales > JACPGD01 > JACPGD01. The sequence continues at coordinate 9,441 of JACPGD010000008.1, forward strand.
AAAGATCATCTCGATATTTCCGGGAGCGCAACGGAGGGTGTACTTGCCGAGAACATTGCTGAGTGTTTCATAGGGCGCCCCGGTGATGGTGATGGCCACGCCCGGTAGTTCCTCGCCTTGGATGTCGGTGACCGTCCCTTGGATGACGACGCTGCGATTGCAGGCCGGGGCCAGCAACAAGAGCAGGGCGGTGGCGAAGTACTTGAAAGCGGACTGGTTTTGCATGGTAATGGTCAGAGGATTGGGCGTGAAGAATCGGGCCGCTCCAACGGCGCAGCCACATTGGGCTGCTGCACTGCGATTGCCGGGACCTCCTGTTGGAAAGTGTACATGATACCGGGCTTCGGACCGGTGTTCACCTTGTTAATCCCGCGGGAGGGAAGGGCGTTGCATGCGCATGAGAAGCAGAAAGGAGCAGCAGGCATAACCGGCTGCTCCAGCTGTAGCGATCCACGCGCTGACTATTCTTCGTTCTGCCGCGCCTCGCCCAGGCCGACCAGTTCGATGCGCGCCATGGGGGTGGCGTCCCCGACGCGGTGGTGCAGGCGCAAAATTCGCGTATAGCCACCGGGACGTTGGGCGTTGGCGGGACCGATGGTCGTGAAAAGGCGGCGCACCGCTTCGTCGTCCCGCAGCTTCGCGAAAGCATGGCGCCGGTTCGCCACCGAATCCTGCTTGGCCAGGGTGACGAGCGGTTCGGCGTAGCGGCGCAATTCCTTGGCCTTCATTAAACCTGTGGTGATGGCGTCATGTTTGAACAGGGCAACAGCCAGGCTCTTGACCGTGGCCTGACGATGTTTCGAATCCCGCCCGAGGCGTCTTCCTGCTTTCCGGTGCCGCATTGCTTACTCTTCCTCGTTGTTCAAGACGCTCTCGTCTTCGTCTTCGTCCATCCTGCGGGCGGCACTAATCATCGCCGGCGTGGCCTGGCGCGAGCGCATGCCCAGCGACAATCCCATGCTCTCCAGGATTGCCTTGATTTCGTCCAATGATTTCTTGCCAAAGTTGTGGAACTGGAGCATTTCGCCCTCTTCCCGGCCGACCAAGTCCCCGATGGTGAGGATGTTGGCCGCCTTGAGGCAATTGGCCGCGCGGACGCTCAGTTCCAGTTCGTCGACTGGACGCGAAAACAGGCGGACCATTTCCGGGTCTTCGTGGACGCCGTCCTTCAACAGGCCGGAATCTTCGCGGTCTTGCTGGACGAAGATGCGGAGGTGATCCATGAGCAGGGCGGCCGCCTCTTCGAGCGCCTTTTGGGCGGAAATGCTCCCATTCGTCCAGATGTCGAGGATGAGGCGATCATAGTCGATGGACTGGCCAACGCGCGCATCTTCGACCTGGAAATTGACTTTCGTGACGGGGGAGAAGTTGGCGTCGAGGTAAATGGTCCCCAGCGGCGCGTGCTCCAGCTCGAAGTGCTCCGCCGTAACATACCCGCGGCCGCGGGCGACCTTCACTTCCATCTCGATGAGCGCGCTCTTCGTGGTGGCAGTCAGCAGGACGTCGCCCGGATTGAAGACGTCCACGTCCTGATCTTTGAACAGATCCTTGACTGTGATGGGGCCCTGGCCCTTGTGCGTAAACGAAAAGATGAGCGGTTCTTCGCGATTGAGCCGGATCTCGCACTTCTTCAGGTTCAGCACGAGGTCCGTCACATCTTCCTGGAACCCGGGAATGGCGGAAAACTCGTGGTTGATGCCCTCGATGCGAATGGCCGTGACGGCGCTGCCCTCGAGGGAGGCCAGCAACACGCGCCGCAAGGAGTTGCCGACGGTGGTCCCGTAACCACGCTCGAAGGGCTCGACATGGATGCGGGCATGGCGGTCCGTGGCGGCTTCATCGAACTTGACGAATTTGGGAATGGTGAATTCTCGAGCAATCATTATTGACGCCTTTCTAAACTAAGGCCTCCGCGGCCCTCTCCCCAGACGCAGGCCGACATACTTCCAAGGGGCAGGCACATCCGCAACAAACACTTCCTCAGACGCGGCGGCGCTTGGGCGGCCGGCATCCGTTATGGGGGATGGGAGTGACATCCTTGATCAGGGTCACGTTCAGGCCGGCGGCCTGAATGGCCCGAATCGCCGATTCACGGCCCGCCCCCGGGCCGTTGACATACACGCGCACTTCCTTCATCCCGAGGTCCAGCACTTTCTTGGAGGCCTGCTCGGCCGCCAACTGGGCCGCAAAGGCCGTGCTCTTGCGCGATCCGGAGAAGCCTGCCTGGCCGGCACTGGACCAGGCGATGACGTTTCCCTGGAGATCGGTAATGGAAATGATGGTGTTGTTGAACGTCGCCTGGATGTGGGCCACACCCGAGCTGACGTTCAAGGTGGTACGCCTTTTTCTGCCCTTTGCTTTACGCTTCTCTTTGGCCACGTCTTGTGTTCTCCTTTAAGATCTTTACCGGAAACGGCGCCGGGCGCTTACTTCTTCTTCACGGCGGCGCGGCGCGGGCCCTTGCGGGTGCGGGCGTTCGTATGTGTCCGCTGGCCGCGTACGGGCAGGCCCTTCTTGTGCCGGAGCCCGCGATAGGAGCTAATCTCCATGAGGCGCTTAATATTCGAGGAGACCTCCCGGCGCAAGTCGCCTTCCACCTTATAATCCGTTTGGATCGTCGTGGACAGGAGATTGACCTGCTCATCGGTCAGGTCGCGCACGCGCGTGTCCGGGTTGATCCCGGTTTTCGAGAGCACCTTCTGCGCCCGCGTGAGGCCGATGCCGTAGATGTATTGCAGTCCTGCTTCCACGCGCTTTTCCCGCGGAAGGTCTACTCCGACAACCCGTGCCATGGTGTGTTCCTCTGCCTATCCCTGTGTCTGCTTGTGTTTCGGGTTTTCGCAAATCACCCGGACGCGCCCGTGGCGGCGGATGATTTTGCACTTTTCACAAATCTTCTTGACTGACGCGCGTACCTTCATTCCTCTACTCCGTCTCGCGGCGTTGCCGCCACGATGATGGGGCCGCGGACACGGATGTCCGCGCTCCCGTTTAGCCGGGCCGTTGGCCCCAGTCACACTCCCTGGAGGCCGAGAGAATCTCGCCGCCGTTCTCGCGGACCACGATGCTATGCTCAAAATGCGCACTCGGCAGGTGGTCCGCCGTGATGGCTGTCCAGCCGTCCTCGAGCAAGACCACTTCGTGGCTGCGCATGTTTACCATGGGTTCGATGGCGAGGACCATGCCCTTTTTCAGGCGTGGCCCCCGGCGTCCCGTGTCAAAATTGGGTACCTGCGGGTCCTCGTGCATCGCCGTGCCGATCCCGTGTCCCACGAAATCCCGTACGATACCGTAACCGTCGGCGCGGCAGGTCTTCTCGACGGCACGGCTGATGTCCTGCAAGAACGCGCCCACCTTGGCGGCCCGAATCGCGCGCGACAGGGCCAGGTCGGTCACTTCGAGGAGACGCCTTCGGTCCGGCGAGACATGCCCACACGGCCAAGTAACGGCTGCGTCACCAAAGTACCCCTTGTAGCTGACACCGATATCGATGCTGACGATTTCGCCTTCCTTGAGGGCGCGCTTGCTGGGAATCCCGTGCACGACGACCTCCTCGATGGAGATACACGTGGCCGCGGGATAGCCGCGATAGCCTTTGAAGGCCGGCACGGCACCCTTTTCGCGGATGATGGCCTCGGCCGCCGCGTCAATCTCGCGCGTGATCACACCGGGCCGGATCATGTCCTTCAGCACGGCATGCACTGCGGCGACGATTTGGTTCGCCTGACGCAGCAGGGCAATCTCGCGTTCTGTCCGGATGGCAATCATCGGCCAGGGACCGGAGCCATCGAGCGGATCAAGCGGTCAATGCCGAGGTAAATCTCGAGCGGGTCTTTGGCAACGCCATCCACATGGTAAAGCCTATTCAACTGTCCGTAAAAATCGAGTACCGGCTCGTTCATCTGGTGATAAACGCGCAAGCGTTCCCGAATCGTTTCCTCGTGGTCGTCCTTTCGCTGTACCAAAGTCACTTTGTCGCAGCCGGGTGAGTCGCAAAACAGGCCATTGGCCGGCGGTTCCGAGCGCAAGTTGTAAATGGCCCCACACTGGGGGCAATTCCGGCGGGCCGACAGGCGCGCTACGATCTCGTCCTCATCCACCGCCAAATTAATGACCAGGTCAAGCCTTTCTCCCAGTTCTTCTAGAATCTGATCCAGATAGAGCGCCTGGCGGCGAGAGCGGGGAAATCCGTCCAGAACGAATCCCTCCCGGCAATCTCCTTCCCGCAAGCGCGCGTTCACTACCTTGCACATAACGTCGTCTGGGGCCAAATGCCCCTCTTCTATATGGCTGCGTACCAAAGCGCCCAGCGGCGTTCCTGCTTTGATGTTCTGTCGAAAAATCTCTCCCGTACTCACATGAGGTACACCGTAGGCGGCGACTATCCGGCGGGTTTGCGTCCCTTTGCCGGCGCCCGGGGCGCCCATGATTATCATACGTAGACCCACGATACCCGATTAGAATCCTCTCCGCGCGCGAATGCGGCCGCCGCCCTTGGTTGAAAAGCCATCGTAATGGCGCATGATCAAGTGCTGCTCAATCTGCTTGATGGTGTCCAGTGCGACGCCAACCAGGATCAGCAGGCTGGTCCCGCCAAAGAAGTGCACGATGTTCCAGTCGTTAACATCCAACACATTGAAGATGACCGTGGGCAGCAGTGCTACCACGGCCAGGAAGATGGAGCCCGCCAGGGTAATCCGCGTCATCACACGATTAAGATAATCCGCGGTCGCTTTACCTGGGCGGACACCAACAATAACGCCTCCGTATTTCTTCATGTTTTCCGCCATTTCCACGGGGTTGAAGGTGATGGCGGTGTAAAAGAAGGAAAAGAAGATGATCAACAGGGCATAGAGTATATCATAGCCCATCCGGCCATTATCAAAGAAGAAGTTGAAAATCTGCTGGATCTTGCCCACCGGCAGGGCATTGCTCATCATGGCGGGCAGCATCAGGATGGAACTGGCGAAGATAATGGGGATAACGCCGGCCTGGTTCACCCGGAGGGGCAGATAGGTCCGCTGGCCGCCGGACACGCGGCGCCCCTTAACTTGGCGCGGGTACTGGACGGGGATGCGCCGCTGGCCTGTTGTGACCAGGATTGCCCCCGCCACCACGGCAACCATGAGAAACATGAGAATCAGCGCGGTCAGAATCGTCATCTGATCGTTCCGGAGCATCTGGAACAGGGTAATGACGGCACTCGGCATGGACGACACAATGCTGGTGAAGATGATGAGGGACATGCCGTTGCCGACGCCGTGTTCGCTGATTTGTTCGCCCTGCCACATAATGAATGCGGTCCCGGTCGTGAAAGAGACCACGCAGAGGAGCAGGAAACCAATCCCGGGATTCGGCACAATCTCGGCGCCCTGGCGCTGGAGCCAGATGCCAATGCCGACCGCCTGAAACATGCAGAGGCCGATGGTGCCGTAACGGGTGTACTCGGTAATCTTCTTCTGCCCTTCCTGGCCCATCTTCTGGAGGCGCTCCAGGGAAGGAATCACGGGAATGAGCAGCGAGAGGACGATCGAGGCCGTGATGTACGGCATGATCCCGAGCGCAAACACGGTGGCGTTGGTCATCGCGCCGCCGGTAAACAAGTCATAGAGCCCGAGGAGGCCGCCGCCGCCGCCCCGGATCTTTTCCGCCAGAGCGCCACCGTCCACGCCCGGCGTGGGGACGTGGCACCCCAAACGGTAAAGACCCAACATCACCAGCGTGAAGATGATGCGGCTTTTCAGCTCGGGGATCTTGAATGCGTTCTTAAACGCCTCTAGTGGTTCTGCCACTGGGAATACCCTTTGTTAGCTGGCCTGAGCTTCCGCCACGCTTGGCTGGGCGTTGGCGCTGCTGATTTCAATCGTACCGCCTGCCGCTTCAATCTTCGCGCGAGCACCTGCACTCACCGCCTGGACTTTCACCGTCAGTTTCTTCTTCAATTCGCCGCGGGCCAGTAGTTTGACGCCGCCGCTGAAATCCTGGGCAATGCCGCGTGCGACCAAATTGGCCGACGTCACTTCGGCGCCCTCTTCGAACAATTCTTCGAGCGTGTCCAGGTTCACCACAGCCATAGGCCACCGTTTCTCATGGTTAAACCCGCGCTTGGGCAGCCGGCGGTGCAGCGGGTTCTGGCCGCCCTCGAACCCAAACTTCCGGTGATAGCCGGATCGCGCCTGGCCGCCCTTGTGTCCCTTGCCCGACGTCTTGCCGGTGCCTGAAGCCGGGCCGCGCCCGATGCGCTTCCGGTTCTTGCGCGACCCGGGGGCCTTTTTCAGCGTGTGCAGTTCAATCACGTCCAGTGTTCCTTCTTCTTCTGCGGCGTGGTTTCCTTTACAGGACCTGCGCCACCTCGAGCCCGCGCATCGAGGCCAATTCTTCCACCGTCTTCAGTTGGCTGAGGCCGTTCAACGTGGCCCAAACCACATTGGTGGCGCTGTTCGAGCCGAGGGACTTGGTCAGGATGTTCCGGTAACCGGCCGCTTCGACCACGGCGCGTACGGAGCCGCCCGCAACCACGCCCGTGCCCAGCGATGCCGGTTTGAGTAAGACGCTGGCAGCGTCCGACAGACCCGTGACCACATGGGGCACCGTCGTGTTGACGATCGGCACGCTGATCATGCTCTTCTTGGCGCGCTCGATCGCCTTGCGGATGGCGTCGGGCACTTCTCCGGCCTTGCCGAGCGCGGCGCCCACATTGCCGTTGCCGTCGCCCACGACCACGAGCGCGCTGAAACTGAAGCGCCGGCCGCCCTTAACGACCTTCGCCACGCGGTATATCTTCACCACGTGCTCGATGTATTCGACTTCCTGCTGCTGCTCGCGGTCCCGGTTCTTCCGGGACGGGCGCTTGCTTCCTCGCGCTGTTTTCAACCGTGCGTCTCCTAAAATTGTAAACCAGCTTCACGCGCCGCATCGGCCAGCGCCTTCACGCGGCCATGGTAGAGGCGGCCGCCGCGATCGAAACATACTTTTTCAATCGCCTTTTCCTTCGCCATCTCCGCCACCTGTTTGCCCACGGCTTTCGCGCCGGCGATGTTGCCTCCGTTCACTTTCAGGGCAATGCTCGAAGCCATCACCAGCGTGCTGCCCGAGGCGTCGTCGACAATCTGGGCGTAAATGTGCTTGAGGCTCCGGCGCACTCGGAGGCGGGGCCGTTCAGCCGTGCCGTCCAGCTTTTTGCGTATGCGCAGCTTACGCCGCTCCAGCAGCCGCTTGGATTCCACTGTCTTCGCCATAACCAACCTTTCCCACGGCGCGCGCCGCGCCGCGCCTCATCCGCGAATACCCTACTTGGACCCGGCCTTGCCAACTTTCCTGCGAATCCGCTCGGTGTCGTACCGGATTCCTTTGCCCTTGTACGGCTCCGGCTTGCGCAAGGCCCGAATGTTCGCCGCCACCTGGCCCACCTGCTGCTTGTCGATGCCGGCAATCCGGATCGTTTGTTGACCGTCCAGCGTGAAGGTGATGCCTTCTGGCGGGGCCACGGTCACGGGATGGCTGTAGCCCAGGGCCAGGTTCAAGCTCATTCCCTGCAAGGACGCGCGATAGCCGACACCGGTAATGAGCAAGGTCCGCTCAAAACCTTTGGTGACTCCAATGACCATATTGTTGATGAGCGCGCGCGTCAATCCATGCAAGGCGCGGTGCTCTTTCTTGTCCGATGGCCGGGTCACTACCACGGCGGCGTTCTCCAACGCGATACCCATCTCGGGTGAAAAGTCCGCCGCCAAGGTGCCCTTTGGCCCCGTAATCGAGACTTGGGTCCCTTGGACTTCGCATTTCACACCGGCCGGAATCTGCACCGGCAGTTTTCCCACTCGCGACACGATTCGAATCCTTTCTCGAAGTCACCGCTGGCGCCACGGGCAGCGAGCTGCCCGTGCCACCCCTAAAAGGGGTCTACCATACTTCGCACAATACTTCGCCGCCGACCTTTTCCTGGCGCGCGCGCTTACCCGTCATCACGCCCTTGGACGTACTCAAAATGGAGATGCCGAGCCCGCTGCGGACCGGCCGCATTTCGTCATTCTTCATATACACGCGGAGGCTCGGTTTGCTGACGCGGCGCAGCCCCTGCAGAATGGGGGTCCGATCTCCGGTGTATTTCAGCGACACACGGAGCCGCGCGGGCTTCGCCTCCTCATCGAAGGCGTAGTCCTTGATGAAGCCTTCTTCCTTCAGCACGCGGCAGATATCCGCCTTGATCTTCGAAGCGGGGATATCCACCGTGCCTTGGCCGGCGCGGTTCGCGTTGCGGATGCGGGTCAGCAGATCCGAGATCGGGTCACTCATCGACATAGTTGCTACGATTCCTCTACATGGCATCCTGGCCCGAAGGCCTGGGCGCCGGCTTCTACCAACTCGACTTGGTCACCCCGGGCAGCTTGCCTTCCAGGGCCAGCATGCGAAAACAGATACGGCAGATCTGGTATTTCCGCATATAGGCCCGCGGCCGTCCGCACTTGCGGCACCGGTTATATGCCCGCGCCTTGAACTTCGGCGGTTGGCTTGCCTTGATCCTGAGCGATTTCTTGGCCACAGTGTTCTCCCAGCGCCGCCGTTACCCGGCGAACGGCATCCCTAATTTCCGCAAGAGTTCCCGGCTTTCATCCGCCGAATGGGAATTCTTGATGACAAACGTGATATTCATTCCGCGCGTGCGGTTGACATCGTCCACCTTCACTTCGGGGAAGATCGTCTGCTCGCGCAGGCCCAGCGTATAGTTGCCGAATTGGTCGAAGCCTTTCGGCGAGAGGCCGCGGAAGTCGCGGATACGCGGAATCGCGATGTTGAACAGGCGATCCACGAATTCATACATCCGTTCGCCGCGCAAGGTGACCATGCACCCGATATTGACGCCGGCGCGCAGCTTGAAGTTCGAGATTGACTTGCGTGATTTGCGCACGCTCGGCTTCTGGCCGGTGATGACCGCGAGTTCCGCCATGGCCGTGTCCATGTTGCGCGGGTCGCTGATCGCATCGCCGACACCCATGTTGACCACTATCTTGTTCAAACGCGGCACCTGCAGGTCGTTCGTGTGCCCGAACTGCTGCTTCAGCTCAGGCAGGATCGCCTTGAAGTATTGTTCTTTCAGTCTCGCCGCCACGATTCAGCAACTCCTCTGCGGGGTGGGCTAAACCCACACCCTGCTAATCCAAGGCTTCCCCGCTGTGCTTCCACACGCGCACGCGGCTGCCATCTTCCAAACTCTTCATCACAATCTTCGACGCCTGGCTGGCACTGGGGTCCCAGGCCATGACATTGGAGACATGGATGGGCCGCTCCCGTTCGACAATACCGCCGGACTGACTACGGGTCGAGGGCCGGGTGTGGCGTTTCATGATATTGACGCCTTCCACCAGCAGCCGCTCTTTCTTGGGATAGACCTCAAGCACGCGGCCCCGGCGGCCCTTGTACTTGCCGCGAATCACCAGCACTGTGTCACCTTTACGGATATACATCGCCCGATTCCTTATACCACTTCCGGGGCCAGCGAGATGATGCGCATGAAGCCCTTGTCCCGCAGTTCGCGTGGGACCGGCCCAAAGATACGCGTGCCTCGCGGCTCCTTCTGAGCATTAATCAGTACGGCGGCGTTGCTGTCAAAACGAATCACGGTGCCGTCGGGACGCTGCGTGTCCTGACGCAACCGGACCACCACCGCCTTGACGACGTCGCCCTTCTTCACATTTGAATTCGGCAGCGCTTCCTTGACACTGGCCGTAATGATGTCGCCCAAGCCCGCGTACCGGCGCTTGGAGCCGCCCATCACCTGGATCACCCGGATCTTGCGCGCACCGGAATTGTCCGCGACGTTCAGCCTCGAGTAAATCTGAATCATGGTCTGAATCCCTTATCGCTTAATCCGCGCGCTTAATAATTTCAACCAGGCGCCACCGCTTGGTCTTGCTCAGGGGACGGGTCTCCTGGATGCGCACCAGATCGCCTGGATTGCACTGGTTCTCCTCGTCGTGCGCCTTGAACTTCTTGGTCCATTTGGTGGATTTCTGGTAAAGCCGGTGCGGCTTCTGCGCCTCCACCGCCACCGTGATGGTTTTATTCATCGCGTTGCTGACCACGAGGCCGATGCGCTCTTTGCGCTGCCCCCGCTGGTTCTCGCTTGTGTGCACCGCTTCCGCCATGACTTAACTCTTCCCTTTCTTCGCCGGTGCGGGGCCCTCGCCGGCCGTTCGCGCGCGCTCACCCATCACCATCTTGATGCGGGCAATGTCGCGGCGGGCATTGCGCGCGGCGCGGGTGTTCTCCACCACGCCGGTCGCCAGTTGCAGCCGGAAACTCATCAGATCCTTTTGCCGGTCCGCCAACCGCCCACGCAGTTCCTCGCCGGTCAATTCTCGAAGATCGCTCGCCTTCACTACCGTAACCTCGTTGGTCCTCCGGCCCCCAGGCCGGAACCCTTACACGACTCGCTTCACAAATTTGCTCTTGATGGGCAGCTTGTGCCCCGCCAGCCGGATGGCCTCGCGCGCCAGGTCTTCCGGCACGCCTTCCACTTCGAACATGACGCGCCCGGGCTTCACCACCGCGACCCATTCCTCCGGCGCGCCTTTCCCTTTGCCCATTCGCACTTCAGCGGGCTTCTTCGTGATCGGCTTGTCCGGGAAGACGCGGATAAAGATCTTGCCGCCGCGTTTGCAGTGGCGCGTTATCGCAATACGGGCCGCCTCAATCTGGCGCGCTGTGACCCAGCCGTCCTCGATGGACTTCAGCCCGAACTGGCCGAAATCCAGGCTCGTCGCACCCTTGGCGTTGCCGCACCGGCGGCCACGCTGCTGTTTGCGGAACTTAACTCGCTTCGGCATCAACATGATGGTTGCCCTTCGCTTCCTAGCGGCCAGACCGCGACTGTTGGCGATCCTGGCGCTCGCCCCGTTCCGGGCGTTCAAAAAACTCGCTGCTGCGTTCGCTCCGCGTGCCATGCTGCGGGCGTTCACCGCCCACGGGCGCCACTTGCTCGCCCGGCAGCACATCGCCGTGGTAGATCCAAATCTTGACGCCGATGCAGCCGTAGGTGGTGTGGCTGGTGGCCACGCCATAGTCCACATTGGCGCGCAACGTGTGCAGGGGGACGCTCCCCTGGCGCGCTGATTCCGAGCGGGCGATTTCAGCGCCGCCCAAGCGGCCGGCCACGCGGACGCGGATACCCTTGGCGCCCAGGCGCATCGTGTTCTGGATCGATTTCTTGACAGCGCGGCGGAAACTCACGCGGCGCGCCAATTGTTGCGCAATGCTCTCGGCCACAAGGGTCGAGCTCAATTCCGGGCTCAGCACTTCATGAATGTTGATCAGCAACTCGTGGCCGGTCAGGCGCTCGAGTTCGTAGCGCAGCTTGTCCACTTCCGCGCCGCGCTGGCCAATGACCAGGCCCGGCCGCGCCGTGTAGATGTGCACTTTCGTCTTCCGGCCGGCCCGCTCGATGTCCACCTTGGCGACGCCCGTCTGGTAGAGCCGCTTCTTGATGTAGTCACGCAGCTTCAGATCTTCGTGCAGGAGCGCCGCATAGTTCTTGTCCCCCGCGTACCAGATGGAGGACCACGTCTGGATGACGCCGAGGCGGAACCCGTTGGGATGTACCTTCTGACCCACGCTCTTCTCCTCTACTTGTCGCTAATGATGATGTGGACCTGGCTGCTGCGCTTGCGGATACGCATCGCGCGGCCTCGCGGCGCCGGGATGAAACGGCGCAGGGTCCGGCCTTCGTTCACCATGATCGTGGATACGACCAGTTCATCGGTATCAATACGGTCATTGCGTTCGGCGGCGGCGTTCTCGGCATTGGCCACCACGGAATCCAGGAGCTTGCGCAACGGCAACGCGGCATCCTTCACGGTGAAGTGCAGGATATCGCGGGCCTGCGCGACTCGCTGGCCACGGATCAGATCGGCGACCAGGCGCACCTTGCGCGGCGAGATCTGCAAGTTCCTCAATGTGGCTGTGGCTGTGGGCATGACTTAACGCTCCTACTTCTTCTTGGTTCCGGCGTGGCCGCGGAACGTGCGCGTCGGCGAGAATTCGCCCAGCTTGTGGCCGACCATATTCTCTGAGATGTAGACGGGGATAAACGTCTTGCCGTTGTGCACGGCAATCGTCAGCCCGACCATTTCAGGCACCACCGTCGAGCGGCGGGACCAGGTCTTGATGACGCGCCGGTCCCCGGTGCTCTGCTGTTTGTGCACCTTGTCCACGAGGGGGGTGTCAACGAAATAACCTTTTTTCAGTGAACGCGACACGAACTCTTCTCCTCAGCTTCAGCCCTTGCGGCGGCGAATGATGAACTGATTGCTCCGGTTTTTCTTCTTGCGCGTCTTAAACCCTTTGGTCGGCACGGCCCACGGCGAAACGGGGTGCCGTCCGCCCGACGTGCGTCCTTCACCACCGCCGTGCGGGTGGTCGACCGGGTTCATGGCCACACCGCGCACCTTGGGCCGCCGCCCCATCCAACGGGTGCGGCCGGCTTTACCAATATTGATGTTGATGTGGTCCTCGTTGCCGACGACGCCAATCGTGGCGCGGCACAGACCCAGCACGCGACGCATTTCGCCGGAGGGCATGCGCAAGACCACATAGCGGCCTTCTTTCGCCAGGAGCTGGCAACCATTCCCGGCGGAGCGCGCGAACTGTCCGCCCTTGCCGGGGGTCACTTCAACATTATGGACATTGGTACCGAGCGGCATCCGCTCGAGCGCCATGCAATTCCCAACCTCAAACTCGGCCCCGGGGCCACTCAGAATGACACGGCCCACTTCAAGCTTGTTGGGCGCGATGATATACCGCTTCTCGCCGTCCGAATAAGAAACCAACGCGATTCGGGCGCTGCGGTTGGGATCATACTCGATGCCAACGATCTTGCCGGGAATCCCGTCCTTCTCCCGCCGGTAATCGACCAGCCGGATATGGCGCTTGTTACCGCCGCCGCGGCGCCGCATGGTCACACGGCCCTGGTTATTGCGGCCGGAACGGCGCGGGTGCGCGACGAGCAGCGACTTCTCCGGCGAAGACTTGGTAATCTCCGCGAAGTCCGAGACGCTCATCTCGCGCCGGGACGGCGTATAGGGTTTAAATCTCTTGGCCATTCCTGCTGACTCCGTTAAATCAGTTCGATGTGGTCGCCGTCACGCAGGGTGACGATGGCCTTTTTCCACGATCCCTTGCGGCCCGCCGTCCTCGAAACGAATTGGCGGCGCATCTTGCCCTGGTAGTTCATCGTATTCACGCGGACCACGCGCACGTTTGGGAAAATCGCTTCGAGCGCCTCCCGAATCTGCTTCTTGTTGGCCCGGGGATTGACGCGAAACGTGTATTGGTTCGCCTTGCCCGTCTGAATCTGTGACTCTTCGGTAATAATCGGGCATTTGACGACGTGATGCGGTTCCATGCTCATGACAGGCGTTCCTCCAGCGGCGCTATGGCCTCTTCCTGAAGGACCACGCGCAGGGCGCCGGCCACATCCAGGGCATTCACATCCGCCGCCGTGCGGACGAGCACATGCGGGATGTTGCGGGAGGACAGCAACAGGTTCTTGTCCTGCCCCACCGTTATAACTAACGTCTTCCGGCCTTCGGGAGCCAGCTTGTCCACCATCTCCGCGAAGGGCCTGGTCTTGGGCCGCTCCAGGGCAAGGCCGCTGACCACACTCAGTTTCTCATGGCGCAGCCGGTCGCTGAGCAGACTGCACAAGGCCTGCCGCTTCGCGCGCACGGAAATATTGTGGCGGTAACTGCGCGGGACCGGGCCAAACACCGTGGCGCCGCCGCGCATCTGAGGAGCGCGGTTCGTGCCCTGCCGGGCGCGGCCGGTTCCCTTCTGCCGGAAGGGTTTTGCGCCGCCGCCGCTCACATCGCTGCGGTGCTTCACCTGGTGCGTGCCTTGCCGCTGCGCGCTCTGCAAGGCGAGGACGACATCCTTCACCAGCACTTCCTTGGCTTCGCAGTTGAAGACGCCGTCGTTCAGTTCTCGCGTCCCCTGCTCCGCCCCCTGCATGTTAAATACTCTTGCTGACGCCATCTTACTTGCGTCCTTTCATGCTCTGCCTGAGCACCACATAACCGCCATTGGCGCCTGGTACCGCGCCGCGCAGCAACACCAGGTTCTTCTCCATGTCCACCTTCACCACCTCGACATTCTGGCTCGTGCGTCGCACGTTGCCCATATGGCCGGGGAGACGCTTGCCCTTGTACACTTTCGAGGGGTCCGCGCTTTGCCCGATCGAGCCGGGAGCGCGATGGAACATGGAACCGTGCGCCGCGGGACCGCCGCTCATCTTGTGGCGTTTGATGACGCCCTGGAACCCCTTGCCCTTGGTTGTACCCGAGATGTCCACGCGATCGCCGGGCTTGAAAATATCCAGCTTGATTTCGTCGCCGGCTTTCAGTTCACTCGATGCGTCTACACGAAACTCGCGTAACAGGCGCCGCGGCGTCACGCCAGATTTCTTAAAATGACCCAGGGCCGGCTTGGTGCAGCGGGATTCTTTTTTCTCTTCGAAACCCATCTGCACCGCCTCGTACCCGTCTGTGTCGCTGGTCTTGCGCTGCAACACGGTGCAGGGCCCCGCTTGCACCACCGTGACCGGCACCCAGCGCCCGTCTTCGGTGAAGACCCGGGTCATTCCCAGCTTTTTGCCCAACAGTGCGTTAACCATGGTCCCTTACATCCTTACGGCCTGTGCCGCGCCGCTCTACTGTTTAATCTCGACGTCGACGCCGGCCGGCAGGACCAGCTTCATGAGCGCGTCAACCGTCGCCGCGCTCGGCTCGACGATATCGATGAGCCGCTTGTGCGTGCGGCACTCGAATTGTTCCCTCGATTTCTTGTCAATATGCGGCCCGCGCAACACCGTATATTTGTTGATGTTCATGGGCAGGGGGATCGGTCCCCGTACCCCGGCGCCGGTGCGCTGCGCCGCGGACACAATCTCCTGCGTCGATTGATCGAGCAGGCGATGGTCATAGGCACGCAGTTTGATGCGAATCTTTTGGCTCGCAGCCATTCTCTCCAATCCCTCCGCGGCGCTTCGCGCGCCGCATCTAGCTCATCGTTCCGTCGCTGGGCCGTAGTTCCCATTTGAAATGGGAGCTACGTTTCTTATTCGATGACCTTCGTCACCACGCCGGCGCCGACCGTGCGGCCGCCTTCGCGGATGGCGAAGCGCAATTCCTCGGTCATGGCGATCGGCGTGATCAGTTCCGCCGTGATCCGCACGTTGTCGCCCGGCATCACCATCTCCACC
>JACPGD010000336.1 GCA_016182645.1 Candidatus Hydrogenedentota bacterium
CGGAAAATCGTCGATTTCCCCGTCCCGTTCCGGCCAATCAGCCCAATATGCTCCCCCGCCTCCACCCGGAGCGACACCCCTTCCAGGACGGATTGCCCCGCAAAGGCTTTTGAAACATTTTCCAGGCGTACAATGCTCATGAAGGGAATACTTCAGCCAGAACGGCCGTCGAGCTGATGAAGAACAGCCAATGCGGCTGGAAGGACAAGCGTCAGCATACAAGAATCTTTCCCGAAAGGAAGGTGTGCCACTTCATCTTATAGAAGATCCGAGAGAATCAGAGACGTTATTCCAGGCACCAGGTGAAAAGTAACATCATTGGTGCATACAATGGATGCTTTTCAATCGTGTAGATTATAATCTGTGTATCGACGTACACAGTGCCGCTGTGGGGAAACCCTAGTTTCCCCATGCTTCACGTTCTGCCCGAAAACATGCTTCCAGTTCATCCCAGGAATCGGCAGAACGAGGTCCCGGCGGGAGAGAATCCAGAAAATCCATGAGCCCTTGCCCTGTCAAACGATCTGGTGATTCAAACTGAAGAGCCACTTCGACCGACTTCCCCTCAGGCAAGCCCGGGGCAAAAACTTCGATTCGGCTTCCTGGAAGTACAGTTGTGGTCATATGCAGTGATTGCATTGTTTGCACCCGTCATCTCGTGCACATGGTACCACAGTTCAACGCAGCCGGGCAATTCCACCAAATGACTCCTGGTGCTCCTCAAAATAGCGCGATCCTGCGATCACGAAGTACTCTTAACGTCGCTGCCGATCCCACAGTTTCGCATACTTTATGAATACCGAGAACGCGCCCAGTCCGCAGAGAACGGCGCCGTGGTAGCCATCGAGGAAGCCGGCGCGGAGGATGTACATCTTAAAGAAGCGGCCGAGAGGACGCAGAACGAGGTCGAGCCAGGTGGCGCGCTTTCCCTTTTCGAACAGGTCTTCGGCGCCCCAAGTCGTGAAACGTTGGAAGGTGGTGAAGTACTCCTCGAAGTTGCGGTAGGTGTCGTGGAACATGACCTCGTGAATCCGCCCTTCGCTTCCCTCCACCACGACGCGGGAGTGGACGCGCTTTTCCAGGTATGTTCCTTTTTTCGTCCGGAACAGACGCAGGTTGTAGTCGCGGTGCCAGCCGCAGTGCTTGATCAGTTTGCCGAAGAAATAGGAATTGCGTTTGATCCAGTAGCCGTCCACACTGTTCGGGTCTTGAATAATCTGTTTGATCCTGTCGCGCAACGCATCCGATATCCACTCGTCCGCGTCCAGTACCAGCGTCCATTCGGTTGCGATCTGCGGCAGCGCCCAATTCCGTTGCGCCGCCGCGTTTTCGTATTCATGCACGACCACATGCGGCGTGAACTCTTCCGCGACCTCCTTGCTGCCGTCGTTCGCGCGCGTGTCGACCACGCAGAATAGGTCGTCGGCCCAGCGGGCGCTTTCCAGGCAGCGCCGCAGGCGATCGCCCGCGTTGGGCACTAGCGTCAGCACGGTCAGTGTGCTCATGGGCCGGCCCCTTTTGCCAGCAGCTTCGCGTACACTTCTAGCGTCCCCTCCACCATGCGTTCCACCGTGAATTTCGCTTCCACGCGGGCGCGGCCCCGGGCGGCCATGCGCAACGCTGCTTCGCGCTCACGCAAGCTCCGCAGCATGGCCTGCCCCAACAGGTTCGGCGCCCGGTTCGGCACAAGATAGCCCGTCTCGCCGTCGAGGATCATCTCCCCCACGCCACCCGCTTCCGCGGCGACGACCGGGGTGCCACAGCCGAGAGCCTCCAGCACGGAGGTCCCCAGTCCTTCCGACCAGCTCGAGGACACGTACAGGTCGGCCGCGCGAACGAGCGCGGGGACATCGCGCCGGTGTCCAAGCAGTTGCACATGACCGCGCAGTCCCAATAGTTCGATCTGCTCTTCCAGCGCTGATCTCCGTTCTCCTTCGCCCGCAATCAGCACCTGCGCCGTCGGGAACTCCTTCAGCACCGCGGGCATCGCCTTGAGCAGCGTGGCGTGGTCTTTGTGATCCACCAGTGCCCCCGCGGAGACTATCAAGGGCGCCCCCGGCTGCACGCCCAGCGCTTCACGCGGCGCCGGGGCCACGTCCAAACGCCCCAGATCCACGGAACTGTACACCAACGCCACGCGCTCCTTGGGGATGCCGTATTCAAGCAGCACCTCGGCCACTTTGCCGGAAACGGCGATGTATTGATCCGGGACCCAGTACTTCCAACGGTTCAGCGGGCCCCGCCGTGGCATGAAACTCACGCGCCGTGAGACCACGACCTTCCCTCGTCCGGCAATCTGCCGGGCCAGGCACGCCAGGGTATGGGCATGGCCCGTGTGCGCGTGGATAATCTCGACCCGCTCCCGCTTGATGATTTCGGCGAGGCGCCAGGCCGTGAACAGATCGAGTTCATGGAGAAACGGCAGGCGATGAATGCTGACGCCCAGACGCGACGGGGACATCGCGCCTGCGAGGTGATCGAGCCACGCACTCGTCTGGCGTCCCGCCAGGAGCACGCGATGGCCCCGCCGCGCCAGCCCCTCTACCAGCCAGGCTGCCTGCTGTTCGCCCCCGCGCCAGCCGCGCTGTTCGTCAAGATGCAGTACGTTCACGGTGGATTTGCAGCGCCTTTTCGTACGCCCGGACAGTCCGTTCGGCGAAGACTTCCACACTGAATTCCCGCAGCACGCGACGGCGCGCTGCCACCCCCATCTTACGGCGCAATTCCTCGGAACTCAGCATGCGCCGCAATGCCGAAGCCAGCGGTGTCACTGTGCCCGCGGGGACCACGCACCCCTCGACCCCATCCGTAACAATTTCGCGAAGCCCGCCATAGTTCGAAGCGATCACCGGGATTTCTGCCGCCATCTGTTCCTTCAAACTGAAAGAGGACGTGTCACAATCGATCGAAGGTTGTACGCCGATATCAAACGCCTGAATGCAATCAGCCATGTCATTGCGGAACCCGAGGAACTTTACGCGCTCCCCGATGCGAAGATCGTTCGCGAGCTGCTTCAGCGAGGCTTCCAAATCGCCCTGCCCCAGCACCATAATCCGCAGTTCAGGATGTTGCTCCCAGATCTGCGCCACCGCCCTGAACAAGAACTCGTGCCCTTTCGCCCGCACCAACCGCGCCGCAATCCCCAGTACGAGGTCGGAAGGTGCAAACCCAAGTTCCGTCCGCACTCTTTCCCGCGCCTCGGTATTGGGCACGAAACGCGCCGCGTCAACGCCATTGTGGACCGTGCACATGCGCCGCGCATCGAATGCCGGGTGCTGTGCGAGATCCCGGCGCACCACGTCGCACACAACAATCTGGTAGTCTGTCCAGCGCCGATTCAGCACCCGGTTGGGCAGGCCCTTTTTCACCGGATACGTATTGTGCCGGGTGCGCAGCACGCAGGCGGGCCTCCCCGCAAGCCGGTTTGCCAGCGCACAAGTCCAGTGGTCTTGCGAGCCGTTCACGTGCAGCACATCGGGCCTGTGTGCGCGCAGCAGGGTGCGGACACGCGCCAGGTCGCCGTACCAGGATCCCAGGCGTGCCCCTCCCCGCAATTGGAATGCGGGCAAGCAGTCCACGCCCACCGACTGCGCGGCCTCAACGAGCACGCTACCGGGCCGGCAGCCAATGGTGATGTGATGCCCAAGCCGGGCCAATTCGCGCGCGAGGGAGGTCACATAAGTCACTTGTCCGCCGCCGCGCAGGTGCGCATCCATCAGAAGAATGTTGAGACTATCAGGCATAGGTGCAGCGGCCCGCCGCGCGGGGAGGTGGAGCTTCCAGAGAAATGCGCGGGGCCGCCATCAAACCTCTTGTTGATGGCCGGGGTGGCGCGGCCGCCCTAAGTAGAAGCGGTGGGGCCATCATTGCCTGGCGCTGGCGCCGCGGTAAATTCGTCGGCCGGACTCTCGGCCATCGCGGGAGAAACATCGCGGGACTCGGACTGTAGCAACTGGAGGATTCGATCGTTGGCCTCGTCGAGCCTCTCCATGGCCTCGGAAAGCAACTCTTCCACGGACTCGAAGTTCTCTCCATGTGTAAAGTGCACTTTTTCCTTTTTCATCGTTCTATCCTGTGTCCTGAGAGTGCCTGGACGCCATGGGCGCCTACAACAGCGGGGGTGCGTCGGCCAGGGCTTGTTGCTTCAGGCCCTCCACAACGGACTTCCGTGCTTCGCTTGGTATGGGCAACTTTGCACCGTCCAGGATCTCCCAGGCCTCGAGGTCCTCGAGCGATCGATGCCCTTCATCCTGCTCGAAATCGTCCAGCGCCGCCATCTTCGCCACGCGCACCACGGCCGCGAGTTTGGGATCCTTGGCCTGTTTCAGTGGCCGCTCCGGGTTCCGGTACTGGCACCACAAGGCATCGCTCAGCGTCTTCGGAAGGTTCCACTGCACCGCCAGCGCGGTGGATGCGTCCGCATGCGAGTATCCCACCTTCAACATTTCCGCCATCACGAGCCGGGTTGGATCAGCGCGGAATTGTTGAAAAACCTTGGTGTATTCCTGTTTGAGATGGCGCAGCAGAAGCATCTTGCCAATGTCCGCCAGCAGACCTGTGATGAATTCTTCGCCTTGAAAGCCCAGGCCCAAATAGCTGGCCAATCCCTTGGCAATGCCAGCCGTTTTCAGGGAATCGATCCAGATGTCCTGGGCCACCGCCAAATCACCGCTCTTCCCCTTGAGCGTTTCAAAAACGGATATCCCGAGCACGATATTGCGCACTTCGCGCACACCCAGTATGACCAGCGCCAGCTTTAGCGTTCCTACTTGCTGGCGCATGCCATAATAAGAAGAGTTGCTCAAGCGCAATATTTTCGCCGTGAGGGCCGGGTCGGACTGGATGACCTGCGTCACTTCCGCCATGGCGCTGTTGGGATCCTCCGTAATGCGCAACACCTCCGCCACCACCGCGGGGAGTGCAGGCAAATCGCCCATCCGTGAAATCAAGTCATCCAGCGCCTTGTTACCCATGGTCGTCATGTCAGATTCTACCCCGCACCCGTGCCAGTTCACCGCGCCAACAGCACCGGGCACGGTGCACGGTTGATCGCATAGGTTGTTGTGCTGCCCACCACTAATTCCCGGACCTTCGAATGACCGAAGGCCCCCATCACCAACAGGTCCGCGTTGCATTCCGCGGCATAGGCCACAATCGTCTCGCCTGGGTCGCCTTCCCGCCGGATACACTCGCGCTGCGTCTTGTGTGCGTCCAAGTATCCCAGCGCCTCCTCCATAATCGCGTTCATCTTGCTGTCGCCAACCACCAGCAGATGCAGCGCCATGCTCCATTCCACGCTTAGCGTCGCCGCGGTCTTCAGGGCCGTCCGAGCGTGGCGTGTGCCGTCATAGGCGACAACCAGCCGCCCGCGGCCCGGCGTCGCTGTTCCCGTCACCAGGACCGGCTGGTGCGCGCGCCGCACCACCGCTTCGGTTGTCGAACCCACCAGTCCTTCCAGCCACTCGTTGTGCTCGCCGCCGCGGCCCATGACAATCAGGTCCGCCAGGTCGCCCTTTTCCACAATGGCCCGCGCTATGATCCCCGTCACCTGGGCGGTCTCCGCCGGGACCCCCGCCGCCTCGCATTCCTTCTGGAACGCGCGTAGCGCGGCCGCTCCGCGTTCTTCCAGCAAGGCCGCAATGTTCCCCTGGTAGTTGATGTAGGGGGCGGTGCCGAGCGAGGCGGAAATATCGCGCAGGAACGGCCCCTCGAGTAACTTCACATCCACCACATGCAGGCCCAGCAGCGACGCGTCGCACGTCTTTCCCAGCGCGACGGCATACGTCACACCAATCATGGCCGCTTCGCTGCCGTCGGTCGGCACCAGGATGCGTTTAATCATGGCCGCCCTTTCACCAGGCCGCCAAAGGCACGCAGGATGCCCAGGCCGGCGGCTTGACTCTTTTCGGGGTGGAATTGCGCGGCGAAGACGTTGTCCCGGCCAATAATGGCCGGAAAACGCACGCCGTAATCGCTCTCAGCCAGGATAATCTCTGGTTCCTCCGGCTGGGCAAAGTAACTGTGCACAAAATAAGTGTAGGGCGCGGCGCCCCCGTTCTGCAAAAGCGGGCAGTCCCGGCCTGCCACCCGGTAAAGCTGGTTCCAGCCCATGTGCGGCACTTTGAGGCCCGTCTCCGCGGCGCTGGGGAAGCGCACCACCTTGCCCTTGAAAATCCCCAGCCCTTCGGAGCCGGGACCCTCTTCACCATACTCGAACAACAGTTGCAGCCCCACGCAGATGCCCAGGAACGGCCTTCCACTCCACGCGGCCGCCTTCACCGGCTCGACCAGACCCCGCGAGACCAGACCGTCGTAGCAGTCCTTGAACGCGCCGACACCCGGCAGCACGACGGCGTCCGCGCCGGCGATCACCGCGGGGTCATCCGTCACCACGGCTTCGTGGCCGACCTTCTCGAAGCCCTTCTGAGCGCTCCGGAGGTTGCCCATTCCATAGTCGACAATCGCAATCATGTTTCAAGCATGCCCTTGGTAGACGGGACGCCCTTCACGCGCGGATCCAGCGTCACTGTCGCCCGCAACGCCCGGCCAAATGCCTTGAACAGGCCCTCGACGCAGTGGTGCGTGTTTTTCCCGTGTCTCACCATCAAATGCAGCGTCACCCGGCTGTTCACCGCAAACGCCCGAAAGAATTCTTCCGCCAGTTCCACATCAAAATCGCCCAGCCGTCCGTGCGGCAAGTCCGCTTGAAAGACAAGGAAGGGCCGGCCGCTGAAATCGACCGCCGCCTCCGCCAGCGCCTCATCCATCGGCACGACGGCATGTCCATAGCGCTGGATGCCTTGCGGCACACCCACCGCCTCCAGAAAGGCCTTGCCCAGGCAGATGCCGACGTCTTCCACGGTGTGGTGCGCGTCAATGTGCAAATCACCCAGCGCCTTCACCCGGAGATCGAAGAGACCATGGCGCGCCACATGCGTCAGCATGTGATCAAAAAAGCCAACCCCCGTCTGGATGTCTGAGTTGCCCTCGCCATCCAGACTGAGACTCAGCGCGATGTTGGTCTCTTGCGTCTTTCGCTCTACTTTGGCCTCACGCACGGTACGCCGCGCTCCCAACAGTTCCGCCGTTCAAGTCACAATCACCTGCTCGCACGCGTGAACAACCTGCCGCGTGCGTGTCAGCGTCCCAAAGACAGCCGCTCGGCCAAGAACTGCGGGAGCCCTGCCTCCATCACGCGGCTCGCCGCCTTTTCCACCGGATATTTCACCCGCGCCTGCTCGTAGACCTTGGCGTCGGTGTCCAGAATCCCAAAGGCCGCGCGCGGGTCATTGTCCCGCGGTTGGCCCACGGAACCCGGATTAATGAAGAAATCCTTGCCCTCGCCCAGAAAAAACTTCTGGTCGTCGTCCACGGAATATACGCCATCCGTCGAGAATATCCCCGGACTATGCGTATGTCCCACCATGCAAATATCGCAGTTCTGCTCCTTAAGAAAGGAAAGGTGAGGAATGACGTCCTCCCACCGGAAAAGGTAGGTGTTGCGGTTCTTCGGAGCGCCATGAACACAAACGAAATAGCCAAAATTCAAGGCGTCCGGCAGATTGTTCAGCCAGTGGAGGTTCTCGCGGGTCAAAGTCTCCCGCGTCCATAGTGCCGCTGCCAAGGCCACGGGATTAAACCCCCAAGGCTCTTCCAGGCCGCAGGCGACCGCATCGTGGTTCCCCAGGATCGTGGGAATCTCGCGTTCCCGCAAGACTTCGCAACATTCATTCGGGCTGGCGTTGTACCCAACCACATCGCCGAGACAAACTATTTTCTCGATGCCCATCTCTTCGATGGCATCCAAAACCGCCTGAAGGGCTTCCAGATTCGCATGGATATCCGATATGATCGCATATTTCAAATCAGGGGCCTCCTCGGTATCCGGCGGTATGCGGACGCTTCATGAGGGAGGGTAAGGCTGAGCACACGACGCCAAACTCCCCTAAAGTCAATCCATCATTACAGTTGACGGGACGGGGATATTGTGCATGGATCACCCGCTGCTTTCAAGGGGTGACGTTCAATGGGCTTGCCCCATGCCTAAACCGCCGGCAGGATGGGCATGCCGCCATGTTTATGTCGTCGCGCGGACCAAACCTGGGACAAGCTCCCCGCGCGCCTGCGGCACCCGCCAAGAACGTTTCTTCCAGAAGGGTGATGGGGTATAGTGGAAGCAAGCCATTTGAGGCATGGCACGGCATGCGATCGATGACCGCTGGACAGTGAAGGCAGAGTTTGGGGACGGATATCGTCCCGCCAGGAGAAGCTGGTTTGATTCAGGTTGCCAACGCTGCGCCTGATTTGAGGCGCCTTAGTGGCCGCATTCCTGACCGAGGTCGTGTCGCGCTATCTCTCATACGCAACAGATCTGAGCAATCTGGTGCCGGAGTGTCTCAGTCTCCTCGCGCTCATAATCCTGGCCACCTCCGCGCTCTACCTCATCTTCTACCTCCAGGATCTCCGGCTGCTCAAGTGGTCGATGATCCTTGCCTCCGCGTTCCTGATTGTCTCTCAAGTGCTCAACATCTTGGATGACGTGCCGTTCCTGGACACGTGGTATATCGTCGGGAGTAAAAGCCCCTGGCAAGTCCCGTCCGAGGGACTAATTCTCATCGCTGGTCTGATTATCATGCTGGCGACCCTATACATTGCGTTGGTTGAGATGGTGGCGACGCGCCTGAAACTCGTGGAGGAACGGGCGGGGCTCTCCCAGGAAGTAGCGGAACGCCGCAAAGCGGAAGCGGCTTTGAGCTCGTCCCGCGAACAACTCCGCCGGCTATCGGCGCACATGGAGGCGGTGCGGGAAGAGGACCGGGCCAAAATTGCGCGCGAAATCCACGATGAACTGGGACAGACCTTGACCAGCCTGCGCTTCGCGCTGGCCCATGTCGAGCAGGAAATGGCGAAATCGGGTCTTGGCGGAGCGGCTGCCAGTATTCACGAGGAACTTCAAGCCATGAAGTCGCTCGTGGGCGGCACCATGCACACGGTACGCCGGATCATCACGGAACTGCGCCCGGGGATCCTGGACGACTTGGGCCTCATGGCGGCCATTGAGTGGCAGGCGCAGGAGTTTCAGAAACGGGTCGGTATCCCCTGCCAGGTCAAGCTGCCCGCGGCGGAGATTGTGTTGGACAAAGAACGGACGACGGCGTTATTCCGGATCCTCCAGGAGGCGCTGACCAATATCGCCCGCCATGCCCGCGCTCAGACCGTAGCAGTGGAGCTTGCGTCTGGGGAGGGGGAACTCATTTTACAAGTTGAAGATGACGGCGTGGGGATGGGCGCTGTAGTGGATGGCCGCCCGTCATTCGGGCTGCTGGGGATTCAAGAACGGGCACTACAGTTCCAGGGCACCTGCGCCATCGAGTCCGCGAATGGGCGGGGCACGCGCCTGACCGTGCGCCTGCCGCTGGAGGGCCCGGTGGACGTTTCTTCGGGGGTTGCCGCGGGAAAGGGTTGAGAAGGTGTACAAGATCTTGGTTGCGGATGATCACGCTGTAGTGCGCAAAGGACTGCTGCAGATCCTGCAGGGCGCCCCAGGGCTCTGTACGGTGCAGGAGGCCGGCTCCGGGGCGGAAGTACTGCAGAAGTGCTACGGCGAGAAATGGGACGGCGTGATTTTGGATTTGGCCATGCCGGGCATGTCGGGGCTGGATGTCTTGAAGCAGTTGAAAGCGCAGCATCCTGTGCTGCCGGTCCTCGTGTTGAGTGTCCACCCCGAAGAACAGTACGCGCGGCGCGTCCTCAAGGCAGGCGCGGCGGGCTATCTGACCAAAGACAGCGCGCCGGATGAACTCGTGAAAGCGGTGCAAAAGATCTGTTCCGGTGGACGCTACGTGAGCGCGTCCTTGGCGGAGATGCTCGCCTTCACCTTTCAGGAAGATGGGGACCGGCCGGCACACGAGGGGCTGTCCGACCGCGAATACCAGGTGCTGCGGCTGATGGCTTCCGGCTATACCATCTCAGAAATAGCAGAGAAACTGGTGCTCAGCGTTAAGACCGTGAGCACCTATCGCACGCGCCTCCTCCAGAAGATGAACATGAGCAACAACGCCGAACTCATGCATTACGCCTTCCAGAACGGGCTGCTCGAAGAGCAGTAACCGGGGCGTCCAGCCCCGCGCCCGTCCACCGCCCGCGCCACCTCAGGCGAGCGTACCCGCGAGCCGGTTGGTTCCTGGGTGGCACCCCCAAGCCACTGGGCTTGAGGGTGGAGCCTCGCCTCAACCGGCGATAGTTTCCAAGACGGGCGGGGGATGTAGGACGAACGCTGACAGCAGCCGCCTGCCGCTTCGTGTACAGTTGTCTCAGTAGCCTGCTGCGCAGCAACTTGCCCCGAGCGTGATGATAGAGCAAATGAGACCGTGTCCATGACCGCGAAAAAAATTCTCGTTGCCGATGATCAGGAAAGTATTCGGCGCGGCTTGCGCCAGATGCTGGATGACGCAGGAGACCTGTACATCGGCGGGGAAGCCGCCGATGGGGCGGAAGCCCTGAAAAAAGTGCGCCAGGAACCGTGGGACCTGGTCATCCTGGACGTGACCATGCCCAACGGCAACGGCCTGGACGTGCTGCGCGAGATCCGCGGCGAATACCCGTCCCTCCCCGTGTTGATGTTAAGCGTCCACCCCGCTTCGCAATACTCCGCGCGCGCCATGCGCCTGGGCGCGTCCGGATACATCGTCAAAGACCACGCGCCCGAGGAACTTTTGCCGAAGATCCGGGAAGTACTCGCCGTCAGAGGTTGACGTGCAGCGCCATGAATTCACCCCGCCCCCTCACTGGGCCTGAGCCACGTCTTCCGGTCTGCGCGCGGATCAGTCACGCGCTCGGCGAGCGTGCGACTACTGGCCGCGCGGCTACTGGCGACCGCGTGTCGGTCGTAGTCCTACACGCTCCTTCCTCGATTCTGACACCACTTTCTTGCAGTGTCTGATAGCCAAGATTTCTAGACGCGCTCTAAGATCGACTCAGTTCCCAGCAGTTCCCTCCAGTCAAAGCATGTGCGGACATCTTGGCGGTCATTTCCTATGAAGAGGAGCCACGGCATGAGAACCAGTAGCAGGATGGTGCAGGGGCACGTTCTATTGAATCTCAAATCGGCGTTTATTTTCGGGTGCATCGCGGCCTATTGCGCCACCGTCCAGGCCGAGTTCCCGTGGAAGGCGAGCACCGGGGACGCTTCGGACCCCTACGCCTACCAGAATTACCTGTACATCGGCAGCGAGCAATTTCCGCCCTCGGACTTAGGCGGAGACATCTGGAAATACAGTTCGAAAAACGCCTGCCAGCTCTATGGCGAGGACGATAATCGCTGCTCGCAAGCGATTGTCAATAACCCGCAAGAACTTTACGGCGTGACGGGCGCCTCTGTGGATCTGGCGTGGGAGACAACGACGGGGCGGCCGGACGTGGTGATTGCGGTGACGGATTCCGGCATCAAGTGGAACGACTACGGAAAGATGATCGATCTGGCCCGGAAAACTTTCCTGAACCGCGCGGAACTGCCCTTGCCGCAGAACCGGAGTGGCGCGACGGTGGGCAGTTATGACCTCAATTTCGACGGCGTGTTCAATCTGACGGACTATGAAGAGGACCCGCGCGTCCGCGACGTGAATGCGACGGGGTATCTCGACCCGGAGGACCTGATCTTTCTGTTTTCCAACGGCATCGACGCGGACAACAACGGTTACGTCGACGACATTGCCGGTTGGGACTTCTACGAGGACGACAACGATCCCTACGACGAAGTGCAGTATGGGCACGGTTCGGGCGAAGCGGAGGACTCGACGGCCGAGCCGAACAATGGCGGCGGGGCCGGAGTCGCGCCCAACTGCATGGTCATGCACATGCGCGTCGGCGATTCGTTTATCGCGGACATCAACGATTTTGCGGAGGCGGTGACCTATGCGACGGACAACGGCGCATCGGTTGTGCAGTGCGCCCTGGGCACGCTGAACAACTCGCGCTTTGCCCAGGAAGCCATCAATTACGCC
>JACPGD010000362.1 GCA_016182645.1 Candidatus Hydrogenedentota bacterium
CAAGGCTGCGCGAAGTGCCGGTGCTGGTGAAGGCGGGCCAGGTGGCGTTCCATCATGGGCTGCTCCTGCACGGCAGCGGCAAGAACCTCAGCAAGCAGCCGCGTTATGCCATCGTGTCGCACGTTATCAGTGGCGAATGCACGTACAAACCTGGCCAGCCACAAATGAACGAGACCATGATGCAGCAACAACCCGAGTGTCCCGCGCCCGGGGAGAAGTTCCGTGGTCCACAGTTTCCCCAGATGTGGCCATGAAGAATCAGGAATCAGGGGCGCCACCCGGATTCAACGCAGGGAGGGAGAGAAGTGAGAAGTTGCCGTGTAGTCCAAATCATTCGATGGACACCGTTATTTCCGCTTCTAATCGCTTTTTTCGCGGGGGTGGCTGGCGCGGAATTTAGCGTGGCCACTTTTTCCGCCGAGGTCACGCCGCCGATGGGGCATGCGTGCATGGCGGGCGGCATTGCGCCGGCGCAGCGCTTGATCGACCCCCTCTGGTGCCATGGGCTGGTGCTGCTCGGCGGAGAGAAGCCGGTGGTATTGGCGGCGATTGACTGGTGCGAGATCCGCAATGATGCCTACGACCAGTGGCGGGATGCGCTGGCCGAGGCGGCCGGTACGGTACGGACCCATGTCTTTTTCGCCTGCGTGCATCAGCATGACACGCCCGTGGCCGACTTGACCGCGCAACGCCTCCTGGACGAGGCGGGCTTGCCCAACGCGCTCTGCGATGTCCCTTTTCACGAGGCGGCAGTCAAGAGGGTGGCGGCGGCCGTGCGTGTTGCCCTTGATCACGCGCAGCCTGTGACACACTACGGCGTGGGTGAAGCCGAGGTGCAGGAACTGGCCTCCAACCGGCGCGTCGAGCGGGCCGATGGCGCCGTGGGCTACCCGCGAATGAGTGCGACGCCTGATCCGGAGGTGCGTGCGGCGCCGGCAGGCGAGATCGATCCGAAACTGAAAGCGCTCAGTTTCTGGAACGTGGACACCCCCGTCGCGGCCATCTACGTGTATGCCGTGCACCCGATGAGTTTTTACGGCAAGGGCGGGGTGTCCGCCGATTTTCCCGGGCTCGCCCGCCAGTTGCGCCTGGCAGCCGCGCCCAACGTACACCAGATCTACTTTTCCGGATGCAGCGGCGATGTGGTCGCGGGAAAATGGAACGATGGTGCGCCCGAAAACCGGCTGGTGCTGGCGAAGAAGATCTTTGACGCCATGATGCTGGCTTGGGAACGTAGCGAGAAGTATCCGATCGAGGCGCCCAGCGTGCGCGTTGCGCACCTGGTATTGCCGGTCAAGGAGACGAAAGATTTTACTGAGGCAGAGATGAAGGCCATTCTGGCGGACCCGCGGCAGAAGACGTTTCAACGCATCCTCGCGGCGATGGGATTGAGTTGGCGCAAGCGGGTGGCGTCGGGACAGCCCATTGATGTTCCCGCGCTCGATCTGGGGGCAGCGAAATTTCTATTGATGCCGGCGGAGTCGTTTGTCGGGTATCAGCTCATGGCGCAACAACTCCTGCCGGAGAAGATGGTTCTGGTGGCAGGGTACGGCGAGTGCGCGCCCGGCTATATTCCCACCGCCGCCGCGACGGCGGAACATTTTAACGACGACCAGGATTGGTGTTGGGTCGGCCCGGGCGCGGAAGAGGCCATGCGCACCGCGATGACGGAAGCATTGGGCCGCTAGAAACGACGTCCTCGTCGCGTTTTCCGGAAGACGCGGTTGCGACGCCGTGTCTACGATCAGACGTCTTCGGACGCGTAGAGTTTGGGGCGGCGTTGATCGAAAGCAGCGAGTTCGGGGGCAAGGTCTTCGATAGCGGCGGCGATGCGGCCGCGGCCCAAGACCTGCTCACGCACCCAGGGGCCGCCAGCCAGCGTGTCCAGGTAATCGCTCAGTTCTAACTCACGCGGGTGCGTGTTCTGCATGGCGCGCAGGAGCGATACAGCGAGGGAGAAGGGACGGGCATCCCCGGGTGCGGTAACCTCGATGCTGATCCCGGCGCACGGCGTATCAAGATAGCGCGGCGTGGTGGCTTTCCCGGAGATGGAGTGCGGCGTGTAGGTGGTGGCCGAAAGCGCGCAGCCGCGCAGGCACTCTTCCTCAACGCGGGAGATGACCTTGCCAGCGTCGAGCCACGGCGCGCCGATGCGTTGGAAGGGGGTCTCCGTCCCGCGGCCTTCATTCAGGTTCGTCCCTTCAAAAAGACACATGCCGGTATACAGCAAGGCCGACGTGGGCGTGGGCAGGTTGGGAGACGGCGGTACCCAGGGCAAAGCGCACTGTCCCGCCATGAACTTGGGATGCCAGGCGTCGAGAGTAATGACTTCGATCTGCAATTTGGGGAAGAAGGTGTCGCGCAGGAAGAGGGTAATCTCGCCCAGGGTCAGGCCGTGGCGCGCGGGCACGGGCCCCCAGCACACCAGCGCATGATGGCGCTGTGCGACCGGGCCTTCCAAGACCAGCCCCCCGCCAGGGTTCGGCCGATCCAGGATGATCATAGGCACCCCCGCGGCGGCACACGACTGCATGCAGGCCTTCAGCGTGCCGGGATAGGTGTAGTAACGCGCGCCGGCATCCTGCAGGTCGACGACAAACGCATTGACGCGGTGGAGTTCTTTCGCGGTGGGCGCCTTGCGCTCCCCATACAAGCTCACGATGGGCGGGCGACCAGGGCCGTTTTTCTGATGGTGGTCCCCCACTTCCTCTCCTGCTTCCGCCGTTCCGGCGAACCCATGTTCGGGCGAGTACACGGTCGTGATGTGAATATCGTCGCAGAGACGCAGCACGTCGAGGACGGGCCGGCCAGACTCATCGGTGGCCGCATGGTGCGTGAGCAACGCGATGCGTTTGCCGCGCAAGGCCTGGAAGTTGTCCCAGACCAGGCGGTCGAGTCCCGTATGGGTGTTCGTGCTCTGTGGGTAGAAGCGCCCGCAGACGGCGCGATGAAAAAGCACGCGCAGTGTCTTGTTGTCGCGTAATGCGCGATCTGGATGCGGTGTATTGCTCAGCAGAATGGTGAAGAGGCCGCGCGCGCGGTCCAACCACAGACTGGTGCCGGTCCAGCCGCTGTGACCGAAAGCGGTGCGCGTGCGCAAGAAACCCTCGGCACCCGACCTCCATGGGTCCACGCGCCAGCCGTACGCTTGCCAGGGATAGAAGGGGACATGGCCCCAGCGCGTCATCTCTTCGAGGGTAGCGGGCGCAAGAATCTTTCCCTGTAGGAGGGCGCGGCAGAAGAGCGCGAGATCCTCGGCGGGGGCGAAGAGACCCGCATGTCCCGCGACACCGCCCATCGCGAAGGCGTTTTCGTCGTGGACTTCCCCTTGCATAATCCGGCCGCGCCACGGGCAATTCTCGGTGGCGGCGCAGAAGACGCGGTCTTCCGCGGGCGGCCGGAAACCGGTGCGCGTCATGCCAAGGGGAACGAAGATGCGGCGCTGGCAGAACCCGTCGAGCGAATCGCGCGCGGCCATTTCGACCACGCGCCCGAGCAAAATGAAGCCGAGATCAGAATAAACGCGGCGCGTACCCGGCGGGGCTTCAATGCCGCGCTCGGCAATCCTTGCGATCATGCCGGTGGTATCCTGGATCTCTTTGTACCAGAGGGAGAGGGGCGCCAAGCCCGACGTGTGTGTTAACAGGTGGCGCAAGGTCAACGATTTGAACTGCGGCAGGGGGATAAAATCCGCGCAGGATTGATCGAGACGCAGGGCGCCTTCATCGCGCAGGAGCAGCAAGGCCGTAGTGGTGGCCACGACTTTCGTGAGCGAGGCCAGGTCATAGCGCGTGCCTTTCTGGGCCGCGACAAACTCCGGCACGCGTTGCTGGTAGCCGATCGCGCCGTGATAGTAGGTTGCGTCCACGCTGCCCACATAGGCCGCCGCGCCCGGCGCCCCGGCGCGAAACACCGCGCGAATCAGTTCCTGTTCAAGATCCACAAGCTGCTATCCAGACTTCGTATTCATTGTCTTGTTTTCGGCCCTACAGCCTACCGTCTACGGCCTACGGTCTCCAAAAAAAACCAGCGGCCCCGAACTCGCGCTCGTGGCCTCTGGACTAAGCGGGCCTCTTGGTGGGAAGGGGTGGCGTCAAACGCCCTCTTCCTGCCGTGACCGGTTGTTGGTGTGTATCGGCCAAATCCTGGCGGTGGCCCGGGGGACGCCGCCGTTACCGGTTTTCCAGGGAATACGTGCCGCGTGGAAAACGCTGGCCGGCGCGGAAGGACTGCCAGAGGCAGTAGCGCAGATGCGCTTGAAAGAGCGGACACCCGCAGGGAGAAATCCCTTTTTCCCCGCGAGTGCAATCTCCTTCACGCCGGCCTCTCGGCCGAACGCAGCAGGCATCAGGGACTACTTCTTCGCCGCTTTCTTCGCGGGTTTCTTGGCAGCCTTCTTGGCGGCCGGTTTCTTCGCCGCTTTCTTGGCGGCCGGCTTCTTCGCAGCCGCTTTCTTGGCGGCCGGCTTCTTGGCCTTCGCGGCAGACTTCTTCTTCGCGGCCGGTTTCTTCGCCGGCTTCTTCGCACTCTTCTTGGCAGCAGGTTTCTTCGCAGCGGCCATGTCATTTCTCCTTTTCATTAAACACTCACGAACCACACTGCGGCAGGTTTACCCCACGGCGACTGGCCGTGGCCTTGCCGGTCATCCATATCCGCTTCATGGATGACTGCCTACACGGGATCCGTCCCGGTTAAGCGTTGCCTGATCCCATGTCTCGCAACCGCGTGCGGACAGGTGCGCGGAGTAGAGCGGCTTTGCTCGAACTGCCTTGCGCTTGATCTCGCCGTCCTTCTCTCCACCCGATGCGCGCGTCGCGCATTACTGCGCGGCGCGTGATGCCAGGCGAAGTCACCGTCGTGCACAACGTTATGCGGAAGGACGTCATCGCTTGCATTTCAGGAAGATACTTCGCGCGTTGCGCGCTCCTCTTCGCTGTGTTTTTCGTCTTGCGGCGGGTCGATTCAACTGTGTTGTTAAATTTGTGTAGCAGACAAACGCAAAAAACGCAAGAGTTTTTTTTCAAAAAATTTTTTGGCGCGGTCCCTCCGAGGCAGGAAGACGAGGGCAAACAGGGACAACAAGGACAGCAGGGACCGATGATGAATGAGACTGATGATGCGCGCGCGCGGCAGTCATTGGTCAGGTGCATGGCCGCGATCGCGCGCGGTGTTCCTCCTTCGTTGTTGCATTGAGTCTTCTCTTTCCGTCCGTGTTGTCCCTGTCGTCTCTCTTGTCGTAGGATGGGCCACGCTTCCCGGGGAACGCATTGTGCGTTTCCCCTTTATTTTTCGGGTCGAAATCACATGATCGCATTGAACAAGGAACAAGAAGCGGCGGTCACCGCGCCGGATGGACCGGCACTGGTGCTCGCCGGTGCGGGCAGCGGCAAGACGCGCGTCATCATCGAACGGCTCGCGTGGTTGATTGAAGAACGCGGGATCGATCCGCGCCGGCTGCTGGCACTCACCTTCACCAACAAGGCGGCGAATGAGATGCAGCAGCGGGTGGCCGAGCGGCTTCAGTTGGATCGCGTTGGTCTCTGGGTCGGTACGTTCCACTCCTTTGGCCTGTACGTGCTCCGGCGGGAGATCGAGCGGTTGGGGCGCCCTTCCAGCTTCACCATCTTTGATGATGCGGACCAGATGTCCCTGATGAAGCGGCTGATTCAGGATCTGCCGGCGGGCCTCGAGAAGGTGCTTCCGCGGGACGCACTGGCGTTCATCAGCGCGCTGAAGCAGCGCGTCGAGGCCCCTCCGCCTGACGAACAACCCAAGAACGAATCTGAAAGAAGCCTTCGCGAACTCTGGTCTCGGTACCATGGCGCCCTGTCGCGCGCACGCGCCGTGGACTTTGACGATCTCCTGGTGTTGCCGGCCCGGCTCTTCCAGGAGTCCGCCGAAGCGCGCCAGAAGTACCAGCGGCGTTTCCAGTACGTGCTCGTGGATGAATATCAGGACACCAACCGTGCCCAATACGTCCTGGCGCGGCTGCTGAGCGAGGCGCACGGCAACATTTTCGCCGTGGGCGATGAAGATCAGAGCATTTATTCATGGCGGGGCGCGGACATCAACAACATTCTGGATTTTGCCAATGACTTTGCTGAGGCCAAGGTCTACCGGCTCGAACAGAATTACCGGAGCACGAAGGCCATACTGGACGCGGCCAATGCCCTTGTCGCGCACAATGCGAACCGGCTGGGCAAGAACCTGTGGACAGCGCACGAGGGCGGCGCACGGGTCCGGGTCTTTGCGGCGCAGGTTGCGGACGAGGAAGCCCAGTTTGTGGTGGATGACCTGCGCCAGCGCGGCCTGGCGCCTGAACAAGTGGCCGTGCTCTACCGCACCAACGGCCAGAGCCGCCTGTTTGAGGAGGCGTGCCGGCTGCAAGGGATCAATTACGTGGTCGTGGGAGGCATCAAGTTCTACAGCCGGAAGGAGGTCAAGGATATTGTCGCGTATCTACGCCTATTGGTGAACCAGGACGACGATGAATCGTTGCGCCGGGTCTTGAACGTACCGCCGCGCGGCATTGGCGGCGTCACGCTGCAACATCTTGAGCAATATGCAGCCCTGCGGAACAGCGCCCTATTCCAGGTCCTCCGCGACGTGGAGACCGATGAGACGCTCTCCGCGCGTGCACGCCAGGCCGCCCTCGGGTTCGTGCGTCTGGTGGACGATTTGGCCTTGAAGGCGCGCGAGTCCAAGGTGGCGCCCCTGGTAGAGGCACTGCTCGAGAAGATTGGCTACCGCGAATACGTGCGGCAGAGCGATGAAAAGGATTTCCGGTCGCGCCTCGAAGTGGTGGAGGAGTTTCTGAGCGCCTGCGAACAGCATGACGCGCGCGGAGGCGGACCCCTCCTCCAATTCTTGCAGGACATGGCGCTCATTTCGGATGTGGACAGCCTGGTCGCGGGTGCGCCCGCCGTCACATTGATGACCTGCCACAGCGCCAAGGGCCTCGAATATGACCACGTGTACCTCGCGGGACTGGAGGAGGGGTTGCTTCCTTTCTTCTCCGAGTTTGACGACGACCGCGATATCGAGGAAGAGCGCCGCCTGTGTTACGTCGCCATGACCCGCGCCCGGCAAAGCCTGACCCTGACCGCGGCTCGCGCCCGCGTGCTGTATGGCCGGC
Source organism: Candidatus Hydrogenedentota bacterium (assembly GCA_016182645.1). Classification (GTDB taxonomy): domain Bacteria; phylum Hydrogenedentota; class Hydrogenedentia; order Hydrogenedentales; family JACPGD01; genus JACPGD01. The sequence continues at coordinate 7,136 of JACPGD010000362.1, forward strand.
ACAACCCGGCGCGGCAACTCTCGCGCTTTCTCCAGGAGATTGGCCTGGAACGGCTGGAGATCGTGGGGGAAAAGGAACCGAAACATCGCAAGGCGCCACCAGAGCAGGCCCCGGCCCAGCCCATTCAGGCACTCCGCCAAGGCACGCGGGTGCGGCATGCTTCCTTCGGGCCGGGCAGCGTGTTGTATACTTCCGGCTCGGGCGACAAACTGCGCGCGCGCATCCGCTTTAATACGGGTCGCACCGTGACCCTGATGGTGAATCAGGCGCCGATCGAGATATTGGAAGGGAAACAGCGGTGAGTGTGAACGACGAAACCAGACGGGGGCCGCGCCTGAGCGAACTGCGGGTGCGGATCGACGATCTGGACCGCGAGATTCTCGAGCGGCTGAACGATCGCGCCCGGTGCGCCCAAGAGATTGGGGAAATCAAGCGGGACAGCGAGACCCCGTATTACGTGCCGGAGCGCGAGAAGGAGATCTTCGAGAAGCTCGCCGGGATGAACGGCGGGCCGTTGCCGGACAGTGCCGTGCAGGCCATCTACCGGGAAGTGATCAGCGCGATCCGGACTCTCGAGAAGCCGCTGAGCGTGGCCTTCCTCGGCCCGCGCGATACCTTCAGCCACATGGCGGCGGTGCAGGTCTTTGGCGCCTCGGCGGAGTACCACCCGCTCCCGTCCTTTGCCGATATCTTCATGGAAGTTGAGCGCGGGCGGATCGACTACGGTATTGTGCCGGTCGAGAGCTCGATGGGCGGCGGCGTGAGCGACACGCTGGACCGCTTCATCAACTCGGATCTGCAAATCATCAACGAGATCATGCTGCACATCACGCAGAACCTACTCTCGAACTACTCTTTGGACGAGATTAGCCGTGTCTACTCGAAGGACAATGCGCTGCTCCAGTGCCGGCACTGGCTACGGGCAAACTTGCCGAGCGCGGAGCTGATCGAGACCTCGAGCACCGCCGAGGCCGCGCGCCGCGCCGCCACGGAAGAAGGCGCCGCCGCCATCGCCAGCCGCCTGGCCGCCGAGACCTATCAATTGCCGTTGCGCGTCGAGCGCATCGAGGACGCCGCCCACAATTACACCCGCTTCCTCGTCATTGGCCGGCAGAAGGTGAAACCGACCGGCGACGATAAGACGGCGGTGCTTATCTCAGTGAAGGACAAGCCAGGAGCACTCTACGGGTTGTTGCTGCCCTTCTCGAATGCGGACATCAGCCTCACCCGTATTGAGTCGCGGCCGAGCCAGCAGAAAGCCTGGGAATACGTCTTCTTCATTGACTTCCTCGGCCACATGGATGACCCGAAAATCCAGCGCGTTCTCGAAGAAGTCGCGGAACACGCGATGATCGTGAAGGTGTTGGGATCATTTCCGCGTGCGCGCTTCCGGGAATGAATGGGCTGTTCTCGTCAGCCTGGTCGGACCGGTCAGACTAGTCGGACCAGTCAGACCGGTTTGGTTCAAAACGGCTCGTCCAGCCGCTTGACCGGCCCACAGGTCAGGATGGTGGCGCCTTTCGGGTGCTTCCGCACGACCAACTCATCCCCTGCGTTCAACTCGAAATACTCCTGGGCGCTGTCGTAGGCGAGAATGGTGGGGCCGCGCGTGATAAGAAAGCGGCAGACGACCGTGTCCGGCAGCACGAGGTGGTTAGTGTGTTCGGTGGTGGCCTTGAAGGCGATGCCGATGCCCTTGGTGAAGATGCCGCGGCTAATCTTGTTGTAGTAGGCCGTGCTGCCGAAGGGGGTGCAGACGAGAAAGCCGTCGCCGAGAATCTCCAGGCCGTCCTCGTAGGGTTCGTCGTTCAGCCACAGCTTAAAACGAACGGCGCTATTGATGCGCCCCATGTGCGTGGCGAATTCATTCAGCGCGGTAAACGTGCGCGGTTCCTGCCCCCGCAGGCTCAACACACATTCAAGCTTGGTATAGACATTCTTCACGAGGGCGTGCCGCGCAAGACCAGCGATGACCTCATTGGGCGGATGCGGGATGCAGCGGTGGCCGCGGTAGCTGTTGAGGATGGGCACTTTCGGCAGGCCGGGCCAGCGCAATTCCGCGGCGAGCAGCGTGCCGTCGCCGCCATAACTCACGACGACGTCCGGCTGATCGGCGACCTGGATCAGGTTCTCGTGCTTGGCGACCTCGTCCTCCAATTGTTTCGCCTGCGCGCCGAAGATAAGCACGCGCACGGGCTGGGGCCGGGGCTCTGTCGAGGCTAGAGAGGACATCGGAATGGGGCGCCGGGCTTCATGTCAATGGATACACAGATTATAGCACGCCGTTACAGGACGCGGGACTTGAAGCGGCGGCTGAGACCGAACGTGGCCGCGACCAGCACCATGAGCAGCACGCTGTAAGCGAAAGCGACACCCGCGGACGTGCGCCAGTCCATGTTGATTTTGATGGCGATAGGGACGTTGGAAGGGAGATACAGCAGGATCGAGGCGACGAATTCGCCGAGGCAAGTGGCGAAGACCAGCGCCAGCCCGGCCGCGATGGCGGGCCCAATGAGCGGGAGCACGATTCTCGAGAAGCAGAACAGGCGCCCCGCGCCGAGCGTTTGTCCCGCCTCCAGCAGCGTGGCATCAAACGGTTCGATGGCGGCCCCCGCAACGCGGGTGAGCAAGGGGACGTTACGGACGAAGTAGGCCAGCGGCAGCATCCAGACCGTGTTGTAGACGGGCATCCAGGGATCATTGAACGCAACGATGAGGTTGATGGCGATCACGGTACCCGGCAAGGCCCAGGGGACCATCGCCAGACCGTTGACCCAGCGGCTGCCTGGACGACGGCGCCCGATGAGATAGCCCGCCGGCAGACTCACGGCCAACACTGCGCCGCACGCGGTCCCGCTCATCCAGACACTGTTCCAGATGGGCCGCAGGTTCGCGGGTTGCGCGAAGATGGATCGGTAGTTGTCAAGGGTGAACGCGGTGGGAAGCAGTTCCGTACGCCACTCGCGGTAGTTGATCAAGGAGAGCCAGAGTATGTTGAAATGAGGCACAAGGAGCAGCAGGATGCACGCCCAGGCCGCCACGCCCGCGGCCCAGCGGGTGCCGCGCCGCTTGAGTGGCGCTGGCGCGCCTTTCGAAGCGCCCGCCGCGGGATGGGCGCGCCCGCGAAAGAGCGCGAGGCCCAGCAATGACACGCCCGCCAGCGCCAGGGTCAACGTAAGCGCCGCGCTGTTGTCGTATTCACCGCGGGCGTTGTAAATGGCCACGCTGAGCATCGGAAAGTCCTCTCCAAAAAAATAGGGCGCGCTGAAGGAGGCGCCGGAGGACATGAACGTCAGCAACGCAGCGCCCACGAGCGCGGGGCGCAACAGGGGCAGCGTCACGTGAAAGAACGCGCGAACCGGACCGGCGCCCAGCGTCCGCGCGGCCTCCACCTGGGCACGGTCCAGGTTTTCCAGCGCGGGCGCGGCCATGGCATAAAAGAAAACAAAGAAAGAATAGGTGTGGATGATGAGAATGGCGGCTACGCCCGGAACGGCGGCATCGTACCCCCATACCTGATGCAGGAACCGCGGCAAGAGTCCATCCCGGCCAATGAGGTAGTAAAAACTCAAGACGCCGACGAGCGGGGGCAGGGTAAAGGGCAGATAAGCCAGTGCGGCGAGCGTCTGCCGGCCTGGAAACCGGAATTGCGTCACGGCGATGGCCACCGCGGTGCCGGTCACGCCCGCAGTCAGGACCGATGCGAGCGAGATGATCAAGGTATTGGTCGTGGCGGCGGCCCCCGGGCGATGCAGGAGCGCGTTCCAGTTCCAGGCCATCAACGCGGCTGCCACCAGCCGCAAGGTGGGATAGAGAATGGTAATCCCCAGGATGACGAGACATCCTGCAAGAAGAAAGCGGTCGACACCGCGGACGGCCGGACTTCGGGACGCCAGGGTGCCCACGCTGCCGCTATTCCTCCTCGTCGAAATCCGCCAGGTCCCGATCGACAAAATGCCGTATTGCCGCGTGGTCTTCGTCGTCCATGCGCGTAAACAGGATGGCCACCTTGAACCGGTCGTCGCCGCGGTCGTCCGCATCACACCGCACCACGATGCCCTCCGCATCGATCCGGTGTTTGGAATGCGGCAGTTCAAGCACAATCCGCAGCCGGGTCATCAGGGGCACCGGCTTGATGGTGTGGCATAACACGCCGTTGGCGCTGATGTTGTCCACGTGGTTCAAGATGCCGGGACCGGCTTCATCCGTCATCAGCGGCATGCCGCGCCTGCTGCGGGGGTAGCGCCGCCTTTCCTCCGTGTCAATCGCCATGTCTTTCCCTTCTTCGTCGGGCTGCGTATGCGCCTCATACTAGCCAAGAACGCCTCGAAGTGCAATCCTTTGTGCGTGGAGGCGACTCGATGCGCGCGGCGTAGTCCGAAGGCGCCACACCCCGGACGGGCCAGGGCGCCGACGATCTGCGTGCGCGCAGTGTCCCGGAGCGTGGAGTGTGGCGCCCCCCCGGACCACCCAGAATAGATGCAACCTGCTTCTTTTATGGGGAAATGGTGCTACAATGGGCGTGGCGGCCCCGGACTGGATGCTCGCCTTGCACCGGTAGGCGCCGCCCCTATACTGTTACGTCTACCGGGGAGTCGGGCGCAAACACAGGGCGGCACCAGGCAGGAGATGGCTGGGGATGAAATACGCAGCACTGACGCTGCTGGGAGCGGCGTTCATTTTCCAACTTTGGTTCATCTTCTGGATGAACTCGAGGGTCCAACCTCAGCCACAGCCCGAGCAGTACCCATGGCTGAAGAAAGAAGTGTTTAGACCGGCCCACTACGCGCCGCCAGCGGCGACCAAGCCGTCCAAGGTACGGCCCGCGGCGACCACCGCCCCGGCCGGCCCCGTGCGCGGCGAGATGGCCATCGGCGGTCTCGTGCTGGAGCAACAGGGGGAGCCGGCAGAGGACGTTTCGATTCTGGTGGAACTGCGGGACATCTCCCCACCGGCGCTATTGAACGCTGGCGGGCGCCCGCCGCGCTGGCAAGCCTCGACCGATGCGCAGGGCCGCTTCAGCTTCAATACGCTTGGCGCCGGATCATTCGTGGTCAGCGCATTTTCCGACGGCATGCACGCGCGATCAACCTGCACCTTGGACGAGCAGACGCCTGCGGCGGAGCTTTCCCTGAAGCTCGCGCCTTCCACCGCGGTGCGCGGCCAAGTAGTCGCCGCGGAAGGCCCCGTTGCCAATGCCTACGTGTATCCGCTGGAAGCAAAGGGCGCTGCCACACTGGATCCAGCACGCTTCTACCCGGCACGCACCGACAATGCGGGCCAGTTCGAGTTGACGGACTTGCAGTCCGGTGCTTGGGAGATGCTTGTAACCGCGCGGGAACACACCCCGATGCTGGTCGAGGTCCCCGTGGGCGGCCCAGAGTCCGTCGAGATCAAGTTGGCGCCGGGAGCGTCCCTCCAGGGGAAAGTGGCGGCCGCCGAAGATGACATCCCAGTCACGGGAGTGACCGTCCTCGCCGAAGAAGCTAAGTTCGGCATCGAGCAGCACCAGGCCAAAGTCAACAGCCAAGGCGAATTCGTCTTTAAGGATCTCCGGCCCGCGGAGTATCACCTTTCGGTGGATTCCCCCCGCTGGGCCTTGGCGTGCGCTCCCGTTCCGGCCCGGCCGGGACAGCAAGGCGCCGGTCCCGTGCTCACCGTTGAAAGGACGGGCGCCGTGCGCGGACGAGTCCTGTCAGCCGAGGATGCCGACGAGGGCGTGGGCCGCGTGAAAGTCCGCGCGCTCCCCCGGGAAAAAGGTGTCAAAGCACGCGAAGACAGCACGGACATGGGCGGTTACTACCTCTTTCCCGGACTCAAGGCAGGTGAATACGAGATTGTGCTCGACCTGGCGCCGCAGCTTGCGCCGGCCGCCGAACGCGCGAAACCGGTGACGGTGGTGTCCAACCAGCGTGTCGATGGGCCCACCTTCACCGTCCAGGGCGGGCGCGAAGTTGTGGGGGCCGTCATCAACGCGGAGGGCAAACCTGCCGCCGCGGCGAATGTCTACTTAAGCCTCGCGGAAGACGGCGCACCCCCAAAGACGGCACGCACCGATGCCAAGGGCAGTTTCACATTCACGGGTGTGCGCAACGGTGGCACGATAACGGTGTGGGCAGAGGCCGGCGGACTTCAGAGCGAGGCCTTCGGGCCGGCCAAGGTGGGCGCGGCAGGTCTGCGCGGTGTCGCATTGAAACTGGCGCTGGCCAATACGTCGGGCATTTCCGGACGCATCGTCAACGCGCAAGGGAGAGGAGTGGGGGACCTCATTGTGGCGTGCGCGCCGGCCGCGGGGGAGAAACTGCCCATCTTGGAGACGCGTACGGACGCGCAGGGACAATTCGCCTTTGAGGGTCTTCCCGCGGCGACCTACGGTTTGAAGCTCGCCCAGGCAGACGAGGCCGCCAAGACCGTCACCCTCAAAGAGAACGAACGCGTTACGGATCTCGAAGTCGTCATGCGTTGAGCAGGCGAAGAGGATCTACATTCAGCGAGACGTTTGCTGTTTTGCCGCGGAGACCGTGTTTCTCATGAGCATGATGACCGTCATGAGGCCGACGCCGCCCGGCACGGGGGTGATGGCGCGGGCTTTCTTGAGTGCCTGTGCGAAATGGACATCGCCTACCAGCCGCGTACCACTCGCGCGCGTGGGATCGTCGATGCGGTTGATGCCCACGTCGATGACGACGGCCTTGTCCTTGATCATGCGCCCTGTGATGAATTCGGGTATGCCAATGGCCGCCACCAGGATGTCGGCCTGGCGCGTGAGGGCGGCAAGATGGCGCGTGCGCGAATGGCACACCGTCACGGTCGCGTTGGCGCCCGCGGCTTTCTGCATCAGCAGCGCGGCCAGGGGCTTACCCACGATATTCGAGCGGCCCACAATCACCACATGCTTTCCGGCCGGATCGTAGCCACTGCGCAGCAGGAGTTCCTGGCACCCGGCGGCAGTACAGGGCGCGAAGCCTGGCTCGCCAATGAGCAGTTTGCCGGCGTTGACGGGGTGAAACCCATCGACGTCCTTTTCCGGCAGGATGGCGTTCAGCACTTTTTGTTCATGTAGATGCTTGGGCAGCGGCATTTGCACGAGAATGCCATGCACCTTGGGGTCCCGGTTGAGTTTATCGATGGAAGCCAGCAGGCGCCGCTCGGTCACGTCAGCCGGCAAATCGACGTCAAATGAATGAAGGCCAAGTTCGGCGCAGGTCTTGCGCTTGTTCCTCACGTAAACCTGGCTCGCCGGGTTCTCCCCGACCAGAACCACCGCCAGTCCCGGTGTCACGTTCTTGCGCCTGAGCGCTTCTATCTCAACGATAAGTTCGGACCGGATCTGGTCTGCAATGATCTTGCCGGAAATGATTTTCGCGGTACGGGAAACGGACATGGGATGGACCCCCTTCCTCTACGCTGTTTTCGGATAATAACGAAGGCATTTCCCGTCAGGCAACCACAGGGGGCAAGCGCTCTCCCAGGGTTGGCGTGACTCCCCGCAATAGACGCACGGCCTCGTAGAGGGCGGCCTCCGCTTCGGCCAAACACGCCGGGGTTATGGGGACTTCTTCTGTGCGGTCTTCATCGACGTAGTGAATGAGACCGAGCCTGGGCGCATTCCCGGTCAATCTCTTCATCGCGAGCGCGTACAGCCGCACCTGCAGCGCATAGCGGCGATGCTGTTCCTCGCGGTACCGGCCAGTCTTGTAATCGAGGATCGCGTCGCTGTCCAGGATAGCGTCAATCACGCCTACGATCAGCACGTCCTCGACCGCGAGCGTGAAGGGCATCTCGCGCGCGATACGGCGCGAGGCGCACAGGCGCGTGAAAAGCGGTGTCTCTCGAAACTGGCCAGCCACGCGCGTCAATTCCTCTTCCAAGGACGCACGCCGCTTCAGGCCGAGGCCCGCCTCATCGAGCAGCACCGGAATCGAGGGCGTACTTCCCACGGCGAAGTCCCACAGCTCGAAAAGGCGGTGGACGAGGACGCCGCGCGTCCGCGCGAGGATCGCGATTTCTTCGTCCAAGCCGGCGTGCGGTTCCTCGATGTCATGCCCGGCTCCCCGGCCATCGAGCGCATTCAGCACTTGCGACACGGAGAAGACCCTGGCCTCAGCAACCGCGACGGGACCGATCCGGCAGAAGAGTTCGGCCTTGTCAAGCATTTCCGTGTCCTTCGACACCACTCGCACAGCGGACGGCGCCGGCTGGCGCACCACGCGCGCCCGCCACTTCTCGCCCACAATTTCACCATCGTGCGGTGTGTCCGTGAGGGCATACAATTCTGACAGCGCCCCGAACCAACTGAGCGGTTTGGGAGCTTGGGGGCCGCACAGCGCAAGGTAATCCCGGGCGCGCGTCATGTCCACGTAAAGAATACTCGCGGACTCGGCGCGCTCTGCTGCGTCGATGCGCGCAAGAATCGCCTGAGTAATCGTGGACTGCGTCATTTGGCCGTCGTCTCCCGGCAC
>JACPGD010000363.1 GCA_016182645.1 Candidatus Hydrogenedentota bacterium
TGGAGCAACGCAGCACCGGCAAGTGGCCAGACCGAGTTCACGAAGTCAGTGGACATTCCCGGTGAAGTGGCCTCCGCCGGCATGGTCGTGGCCCTGGGCGACCTGCACCAAATCTTTGTCAATGATCAACTCATTGCCGACCAGGGCAATTTTGATCCTTACTTTACGAGCCGCGCCGAGCACTATGACTTGTCCAGCGTACTCCAGCCGGGCGAGAACATCATCAAAGTGGTGGCGCGCGATTCGAGCGGCCCCACCGGCATGCAGTTGGATGGTTGCGCCTGGCTGAAGGACGGCGGCAGCGTGGTGTTTGTGTCGGATACCGGCTTCCTTTCCCGCGCCTCCGATCAAACTGCCGCCGGCGGCGAAACAGCGCGTATTTTGCCCGGCCCCTCGCACGGCTACATGGGCGATCCGGCGCTGTTGATGCTACAGCCGCGTCCGCACCCCCTCCCGCTGGCGGGTTGGCTCGTGAACCAGGCGCCGCCCCCCGCGCCCTTTGACGCGCTGGTGTTCGCCGCGGACACGGTCCAGCCGCCCGCGCAATGGTTCCGCTTCAAGCTGCCACCGGGCGCCACGGAAATGACGCTACCCACCCGTGGAGCGGTGCAGGCGTGGGTCAACGGCACGCCTGCCCAGACCGCGCAGGTCGAGGGGGGCTGGCGCGTGCACTTAGCGGAGCAAGATGCCCCTGCACGTACCGCGGCCGTGCGGGTCGAAGTGTCTGCCGGAAGTACCGCGGGCGCCGCCTTCGATACGCCGATCACGTTCGCGATGGGCGAGGGTATGATTCCGGTGGGTTCTTGGGACGAACTGGGCCTACCGCATTATTCCGGTGGGCTTGTGTATAAAGCGGATCTATCGCTGGACAAGGCGCTGCCCTATGCGCTGCTCGACCTCGGACACGTGCGTGGCACGGCGGAAGTGAAAGTTAACGGCAAGGCCTGCGGCGTGCGGCTGTGGCACCCCTACCAGTTCGACCTGTCTCAAGCCTTGCAAACCGGTAACAACACCATTGAGATCCGCGTCTTCAACACGCTCGGCCCGCACTTTGCCGAGGGCCACCCCAGTCAGCACGTATACAAGAACCACACCAAGTCGGGTATCTTCGGCCCCATCGCCTTGCGGATGACAACGCCCACCGAATTCAAACTCGAAGCGGAGTAGCGCCTATACCTCAAATCAGCGCCGCCGTCGCGCAGACTTGTGCGACCGCGGTGTTCTTTCCGGGCTCTGAAGGGGTGACCGCTGCTGCGTCTCCGAATCCTTACCCCGTTCTGGCGCTTCCTTCTTCATGATGAACAGGTAGTTAAACCCGCGCAGGAAGTAGTTTCCCTTTTCGGCTTCGGTGTGGTAGTGGTGGCGCTTGAGGGTGCGGTTGTGACGGACGACAGTGACGATGTCCACGGGTTGGAAGTAGCGTTCGAGAAGGGAGAAGAGCCGGAAGCCGATGGGGGCGAATGGTTTCTTTTTCTGCCAGGAATCGCTGCAATACAGGGCCATGTAGCGGTGATCTTTCAGAATCCGGTAGCTCTCGCGGATGACCTGATCCATCGCGTCGTAGTATTCGCGGGAGAGTGCGTCCAGCTTGCCGATGCAGCGGGGGTCATCTGAATATTCGAGGTGCGTCGAATAGGGGGGATCCACAAAAACGAAGTCCACTTTCTCATTCTCGAGCGGCAGTTTGCGCGCGTCCACCCGGAAGATGTCCTCGCGGTGAGGCGCAACGTCGTAACCCAGCGCGCGGCGGCCCAGGTCGCGGGCCACGTCCAGCGTCGTGCCGCTGCCGCACATGGGGTCAACCACAAGATCTCCCGGGCGCGTGTAGCGCTGGAGTAGGTTCCAGATCACGTAAGAAGGCGTCGCCCCCGCGTATTCCTTGTCGCCCTGGACTTCGGCGCCATAGTGTTGCGACGGGTATTCCCACAGAGTTGTTGTCTGAATTTTCAGTGGTGGTTTCGTTTTCATGTCAAAGTCCTGAAAGATGGCCCATACGTCCCGTACGGCCTAAATGACTTATGGGCGCTATGGCTCCTGGATGCTTTCAACCCAGCCGCGCGTGGGAAAGTGGATGATGCCCGCGCCAATCGCTAGCCCCCAAAGGACGCCGGCGGCCAGCCAGTCGCCCGTGAGAATTACGGCGACCAGACCTATCGCGCCCGAGGCTTCGGCCATCGCCGTGGGAACGACCACGGCAGGCACGATGGCCTGAAGCGAGGCGCCACGCGCCAGCTTTGCGCGCAGGAGACGCATTACAGCGAATGACGCCGCAACTATCGTCACACCCGAGGCAAGAAAGACACCGGTCAGCAGTTGGGCATGCGCCGCGTCGGCGGGTGCCCCCTGCACGGGGAGGCCAGCCAGTGCGTTCAGTATCAAGGCCGCCCCCACATGGACGACATTGCTTGCGACGATCGCCGCCGCCACCAGTTGCAATTGCCACAATTCCGTTACTGGGCGTCTCATAGATCCATCCAAAGTGAACGTGTGCGGCGGGCGCGCATCATACCTGGTCGAAGTATTTCACTGGATCCTGACAATAACAGGAACGGAGCGCCGCATAAAGTTCGGGGTGCCGCTGCCGCAGCTTGACCGGCTGCTCGAAGAACGCTTCGGACACGACCGAAAAGAACTCCGCCTCATCCTCCGCGCCGTACTCGTCAATGAATGTGCGCCATCCCCGTTCGACCGAGTTCGCATGCTTCTCGAAATGCTCGTCAAACGTTCTTACCCAGGCGGCGCGCGCGGCGGCATCGCCGCTGAAAAAGTCCGCCGTGTCATAGAGTTGATGCGCGAACTCATGAATGATCACGTTACGCCCGTCGAACTTACGCTTGTCCCGCCGGACGTCTTTCCAGGACAAGAGTACGGAGCCAGCCGCCCACGATTCGCCCTCCTCGACTTCTTCTGTCTCCCACACCATTCCCGTCTCGTCTTCCACTTGGTGCTGGGCGACGAATGCGTCGGGGTAAATGAGGATGGAGTGCAAGGCGGGATAAAAAGTGGTTTCGCGGTTCAGCAGCAGCAGCGCCGCGTAGGCCGCCACGGTCAGGCGCACCGGCTCGGTGACTTCAAACCCGCCGCAACCCTCGAAGGCTTTCTCGTGCAACAATACCGTCATCTTGTGTTGCAGCTCTTCCTGCGTCTGAGGTGGCAGCAGTGGGAAGTACCGGATTTCCCGCTCGAGCAGGGGCCGCCAGGCCGACGGTATGGGCTGTTGCAAGAGCTTATGACGGCGGCGCCGCCGCAAAAAAGCAAACATGGAAGGTCCTACATACAAAAAGGAGCGCCAGCACCAGTGCTCCGAGCGCAATTCGATAATAGCCAAAGGAAGTAAAGGTGTGCTTCTTGATAAAACGCATCAGAAACGCGATGACACCGTAGGCGACGGCAAACGAGACAAGAGAACCGAATAACAAAACCAGCCATTCGCGCCTGGAGAATGCAAAGCCGCTGTCGAGGAGTTCGATTGTGGTGGCGCCGAGCATCGTCGGCACGGCGAGAAAGAAGGAGAATTCGGCGGCGGCGCCGCGGCCCGCGCCGAGCAACATGGCGCCGATGATGGTGGCCGCGGAACGGGAGGTGCCGGGCAGCATGGCCAGACATTGAATTGCTCCGATACCAAGGGCGTTGCGCCAACCCAGATGGTGCACAGTTGGAAAACGCGCAGGATATTCACGCCGCTCTATCAGGATCAGGAGTGCCCCGCCCAGGATAAGGGCGATGGCGATGGGCACAGGATGAAACAGGATTTCCTTAATCCAATCGTGCAGTAGCAAGCCGAATACAGCGGCCGGAAGAAACGCGACGGCCGTCAAAAACCAGAGCCGGAGCACCTCGGCAGTATTGTTGTGACGGTGAAAAGGCCAGAGATCTCGCCAGAAATAGAGTACGACGGAGAAGATGGCCGGCAATTGAATGATGACCAGGAAAGAATCGGTGAATTCTTTGTGGGTGCCCAGTTGCAGATAATCTTCCAGCAGAATCAGGTGTCCGGTACTGCTGATAGGCAGGAATTCGGTCACCCCTTCGACCACTGCCAACAGAAACGCTTTGAAGAAATCCACGCCCACTCCCGTCCCCGGTGTCTTCCCCCTACCGGAGCGGTATGCTACACGGCAGCGTGGCGGAGATCAACGAGGTTTGACCGGGAATCTCAAGATGCGCCGCCCGGCTTTGGGAACGGCACATGCTTGTCAGCCGGATTCTGCCCGGGGCCGTCCCCTCCCCATTTCTTTCGCGGTCCACCCTCCGGTCCGTCACCATTCGGGCGCATGGGGCCGCCTTCCTCCCCCCACGCGCCTTGCCGGCCCTCGCCGCCTGACGGTCGAAACCGCTCGCGGGCGCGCTGCACCATGTGGCGCATGTCGTTCTCGAAGCGGGACAAGAAGATGTAGAGCCGCCCCTTCTGCCAGGCGGTTAAGCCGGCGCTTGCGTTCTCGAACAGGCTGTCACGCGATGCCTCAATCTTCTTGTCCTGCGCGATCAAGGCCTCGAGCTTCGGGGCGATCTCGGTATCACCTTTGCTGCCGCGCAGCGCCTGCTCGAGTTCGCGGAACAAGTCGTTGCGGGTCTTTCGCAGGGCGCGTTGTTCGTCGCGGAAATCCATGAACTGCCGCACCATCAACACGGTCTGCTCTTCATCTAAAGCCAGGTCTTTCGACAGCCGCGCCATCATCACCTGCTCCAGCAATTCGCGGGGATCTACTTTCTCCGTCGAACCCATCTCGCCCGTCTCGCGCGCGGGGGCCTGTGCCGCTTCTGCTGGCGCCGCTTCCGGGGCCGGCGGCACAGCGGCCGTCTCTTCGGCGTACACCGGTCCAACCATCAGTAAGACTAATCCACAGAGATATCGCATTGCCTAGCCCTCATGCATATATTCCACCAGGAGTTCTTCCAGCGTTCCCACTTCATCGCTTGCGAGCGTCGAGATCATCTCTTCGAGGTCTTCCTCTCCAAACTCGGGCTCCGCGGGCGCCAGTTCCGGCGCGGCAGCCGCCATCACCGTCAACATCTCGTCCATGGTAACTGGCGCTTCCGGGTCTGGCGCAAGTGGGTCTTCCGCTGCGAGCACAGGCTCTTCCACCATCGAAACATCCGCCCCGGAATTGATTAGGGCGGCAAGTTCTGACACGACCACTTCTTCATCCACCCAGGTGTTGCGCGGTTGCGCGATCTGCATCGGCGGGGAAGAGGCCGTGAGCGACAGACCGTAGAGGGCCAGCGTAGTCACGAGCAACAGGACGGCCGTGCCGGCGAAGGCCGGAATCAAGAGGTTCAATTGCCAGAAGGGGCGCGCGGTTTGCTGTGCCTCGATTCGGGCCATGACCCTGGCCGCAAAGGCGGCGGACTCCTCGGGCTGAGGCAGGGCGCGGAGGTGCGCCCCCAGTTTCAGCAGTTCGATCCGGTGCCGGGCGCAGGACTCGCAATGCTGCAAGTGCCTTGTGATGCGATCCGCATCCTTTGCCTCGCCATCGATGTACGCCGATAGCTCGTCCAGAACGTGCCTATCCTTCATAACTCCTGACCTCCCAATTCGAGCAGCCGCAGGCGCAATTGCTCACGAGCGCGCGCGATACGGCTCTTCACCGTGCCTTTCCGGCACCGGACCACTTGCGCAATACTCTCATAATCCAGGCCTTGCAATTCGCGGAGCACCAAGACCTCGCGGTGTTCGGCTGACAGGCTGTCCAACCCAGCCTTCAACAGCGTTTCAATCTCCTCAAGCCGGGCTCTATGCCCGGGGTTGTCACCGCCCGGCGCGCGCACTTGCTCGTCCAAGGGCAGGGCCTGGTGGCGGCCGCGGCGCCGGCTGTCGCGCAGGTGGTTCAGCGTCAGGTTGCGGGCAATGCCGAAGAGCACCGTCGAGAAGCGCGCGTCCGGCCGCAGCCGGTTCAGATGCCGGTGCAGGCGGACAAACGCATCCTGTGCCAGGTCCTCCGCATCCTGAAGCGACCCCACCATGCGTTGACAGAAGTGGACGAGCGGGACCTGGTAGCGCCGGACCAGTTCGGTGAACGCGGTCGTGTCCCCCGCCTGGGCCCGCGCCACGAGTTCCCAGTCATCGTTCTGACTCATGCGCTGGATCACCTCAACTGCATCGGGTTAAACCCTTACGCGGCAAAAAGGTTCCTGGGACCGCTGCCTGTCTGACCGGCCCGCGGACAAGCGTGCCTTTCCCGTTTATACTCCAGGGCGCTGGTGCGCTGCCAGCCGCAAGCTTTTGCTCTGGACATTCACGGCGGGCGTCTCTACACTTCTGGCATCTTTCTGTGGCGGAATGGAAACGATGCCGCTGTTCATTCTGAAACGTCTACTGGGTTTCATCCCCGTACTCTGGGTCATCGTGACGATGACGTTCTTCCTGGTGCGCTTGGCGCCGGGGGGGCCTTTCGACCAGGAGCGCAGGGTCTCGCCGGAAGCAATGCGCCGCCTGGAAGAGGCCTACAATCTGGATGCTCCCTTGTGGCGGCAGTATGTCGACTACCTGGCGGGTGTGGTGCGGGCGGACTTCGGGCCGTCGTTTCGCAAGCCCAGCCGGACCGTGCGCGAGTGGATTCTACTGCGGATTCCGGTATCCCTGGAACTGGGGCTGTATGGGCTGGTAGTTGCATTGACGGTCGGTTTGAGCGCGGGCCTGCTGGCGTCGCTCAAGCCAAACTCGCTGCTGGATCAAGCACCGATGTCCCTGGCCATGGTGGGAATCTGCGTGCCTAATTTTGTGCTGGGTCCCCTGCTGGTTCTGATTTTCGCGCTGTGGCTGGACAAACTGCCGGTGGCGGGCTGGGAAGTGCCGAAGGACAAGATCCTGCCGTCCTTGACGCTGGGGGCGATGTACGCGGCGTACATTGCGCGGCTCACTCGTGGCGGCATGTTGGAAGTGCTGTCGCAGGACTTCATTCGGACGGCGCGCGCCAAGGGCTTGGGGGAGGTACGCGTGGTGCTAAAGCACGGTCTGCGCGGCGGCATTCAACCCGTTGTCGCGTATCTCGGGCCTGCCACGGCCGGGTTGCTCACGGGATCGTTTGTGGTGGAAACCATTTTTCAGGTCCCGGGCCTGGGACGCGAATTCGTCGAGTCCGCCTTTAATCGCGACTACACGATGATCATCGGGACGGTGCTGGTCTATGCCACGCTGGTGTTGTTCTTCAATCTCGTGGCGGACGTCGTGCATGCATGGCTGGATCCGCGCATCCGGACGGAGTAGCTGATGAGTGTCGCTGTCGAACACTTTACCGAAATCGAGCGTGGCGCTTCGCTCTGGCGCGATGCCTGGCACCGGCTAAAGAAGAACCGCCTGGCCGTCTTCGGCGCCGTGATGTTGTGCCTGGTGGTACTGGTCGCCGCGGCGGGGCCGTGGTGCTCCCCCTACACCTACGCGGAACAAGACACGGCCCTCGGCGCGGCGCGGCCCTCGCCCGCACATTGGCTCGGAACCGACCCGTTGGGCCGGGACCTGCTGACGCGGATTTTCTACGGGGGCCGGGTGAGCCTACTGGTCGGGGTGGCGGCAACGTCGGTGTCCTTGCTGATCGGCGTGTTGTACGGCGGCTTGGCCGGCTATATCGGCGGGCGTATGGATTCCCTGATGATGCGGATCGTGGACATCCTGTACGCGCTGCCCTTCACCA
>JACPGD010000014.1:0-1137 GCA_016182645.1 Candidatus Hydrogenedentota bacterium
AGAAGGGATATATACGCGGGGACTCACAAACAGTCCCGCGCAAAGAGAAGACTTGACAAACAGAAGACCAAATGTAAGAATAAGTACATGAGCAAGGCACGCAAGCACAATGAGACGATGACGGAACTCCTGCGGCGGGCACTCCTGGAAGCGAAGTCCTTCCGGGGTATTGAAACCGCAACGGGCGTCAAGCGGCAAGGCTTGATGAAGTTTGCCCGCGGGGAACAATCCCTGCGGCTGGACAATGCGGATGCGCTGGCGGAGTACTTCGGGATTGTGTCCCGAAAGGAAAGGTAGGAAGACCGTGGCAAGCGTTTTCAAGAAGACCTTCACCAAGCCGTTGCCCGAAAACGCGGAACTGTTCAACCGCAAGGGGCAAGAGTTTGCCCGCTGGAAGGATAAGGGCGGCAAGCTGCACACGGCACGGGTCACCACGGGGCAGGACGGCGCCAGGCGCGTACTCGTGGAAGCAAGCACCTGGACGGCGAAATATCGCAACGGGGCCGGGCACGTGTTGGAAACGGCCACGGGCTGCCGCTCGAAGGACGGGGCACAGGCGGTGCTGAATGACTTGCTGGCGCGGGCGGAGAAGGTGAGAGCGGGGATTGTCACGGCGGCGGAAGACGAAGTGATTGATCACCAACAGCGGCCACTTGCGGATCACATCCAAGCCTACGAAGCGCATTTGAAGGTGAAAGGCACCACGGAAGGGCACGCGAAGGCGCGCAAGATGTACCTGGACCGCATGGTAGACGATTGCGGCTTCAAGCGGCTGCGGGACCTGGATCGCACAGCCTTTGAGAAGTGGCTTTCCTCTCAAGCGGGGGTGAAAGTGTCCGCACGCACGCGCAATGCTTGCCGGGCGGCGGCAGTGGCGTTTTGTAATTGGTGCATTGAAACGAAACGGCTGACGGTGAATCCATTCTTGGGCATCCCACTTGCCAACGAAAAGGCCGACCCGCGGCGGCAGCGGCGGGCACTGACCGAAGCGGAACTGGAGAAGCTGTTGCAGACCACGCAAGAGCGGGCGGTGTCTGACTGGCTGATTGTCAGGCGCGGCGCGGACAAGGGGAAGCCGGTCTGCAATCTAAGGCCGGAAACGCGGCAAAGACTGGAACGGACGGGCAGGGAACGGGC
>JACPGD010000014.1:1165-12500 GCA_016182645.1 Candidatus Hydrogenedentota bacterium
GCGCAAGAATGAACTGGCATCGCTCACGGTGGGACAGTTGGAACTTGACGGGCCGGTGCCCTATGCCGTGCTCGAAGCGGCAGACGAAAAGAACCGCCAGGGGGCGCATATCCCGCTGCGGGCGGACTTGGCGGCGGACTTGCGACAGTGGCTGGCGGACAAGGCGTCCCATGCGCGGGAAGAAGCCTTGAAGCACGGCGCGATCATTCCGGCGCGGCTGGCGGTGGATACTCCGCTGTTCAACGTTCCGGCGAAGCTGGTAAAGATTCTGGAACGCGATCTGAAAGCGGCGGAGATCTCGAAGCGTGATGCACGAGGGCGCGTGATCGATGTGCATGCATTGCGGCATACCTTCGGCACGCACTTGAGCAAAGGCGGTGTTCCCCTGCGGACGGCGCAAGCGGCCATGCGGCACAGTGACCCGAAGCTGACGGCCAACGTCTACACAGACCCGGCACTATTGGATATTTCCGGGGCGCTGTCCGTGCTTCCGGCGCTGTCCTTAAAGCGAGTGGAGAAGGCAGCCGAAGCGAAGGCGGAAGGCGCATTTCCGCTTGCACCAACGCTTGCACCAACTTCTGACTTTCGGGGTCATCTCGGGGCAATTCCTGACACAATGGCCCCTCAGTCATACACGGGACAGGTAGACGGGCAGACACCGCGAAAAGGCCCGAAAACATTGACTATTCTGGACAGGGAGTGTCAGGAAAAGCCAAATGAATGGCGCGCCCGACAAGATTCGAACTTGTGGCCTCTTGCTCCGGAGGCAAGCGCTCTATCCAACTGAGCTACGGGCGCGCAATGGATAGATCGTAGCACAGGCTGGATGGGGGTGTCGAATTGGAAGCTTACACCGATAAAAGCGGTCAGCTTTCTGCTTTCGCTTCAATACTCGTCCAGATCACGCCACGTGGCGGTGTTGGAGGAGGTGGGTGAGCTCCTGGAAGAGTTGTTCGAGCCGGAAGGGCTTGCGGAGGCAGGCGTGGACCCCAAGCTGCGTGGCGTCGGCGATCTCATCGGCGGCATCGGCGGACGCGAGGGCAATCACGGGCAGATCAGGATAGCGCTCGCGGATCTGGTGCAGGAGGGGAATCCCTCGCGGGGTGTAGAGGTGCAGGTCGAGCAGGACGGCGTCGATAGGGTACCCCATAAGTGCGGCCATGGCTTCGAGGCTGTCACCAGCGGCCCGGACGGCGAAGTTGCGCGCTTGCAGGGTCTCTCGCAAGACTTCGCGGAGTTCCTCCTGTCTTTCGGCCAGCAGCACGGTAAATGCACGGGCTTCTTTGGTCGCGGCGGCGGCGCCCTTTTCTTCGGGCATCTCCGCACAGGCCGGCAGCGTAATGGTGCACGTGACGCCTTCGCCCGGGCTGCTGTGCAGGTTCAGCATGCCGCGGTGGTTTTCAATGATCGCGTGGCAGACCGGCAAACCAAGCCCAGGCTGTTCGCTGCTGCCCCACATGCTGAAGAACGGCTCGAAGACTTGGTGCAATTGTTCGGGCGGAATCCCCGCGCCGGTGTCGCAAATCTGGACAATCACGGACGCGCGGTCGCGGCTTGCGCGCACGCGAAACGTGAGCACGCCGCCGCCGCGCTTCATGGCTTGCTCGGCGTTGCGGCACAGGTGCGTGAGCGCCTGCTCCATCTGGCGTTTGTCCATCATCACGCGCGGCAGACCTTGCGCGTAGTCTTCGACGAGGCGAATGCCGTTCCGTTCGAGCCGTTCCCGCGCCTGCTTCGCCATCTGGTGCAGGAGAAAAGTCACCATGGCCGGTTCCAATTTCGGGGCCGCGGGGCGGGCAAATTGCATCAGGTCGATCATCACCCGGCCGGCGCGGCGCGCCTGGTGCACGATGGTTTCGAGGGCGCGCCCTTCCTCCGGGGTGTGGGCCTTCGAAAGAAGAATCTGGGCTTGCCCCGAAATGATCGCCAGCGGATTGTTGATCTCATGCGCGGCGCCCGCCGCCAGTTTGGCCACTGCCGCCAGGCGCTCCACCTTGAGCGCCTGCTGGTGTTGCGCGTCCTGTCTCCACAGCGCGCCCGAGAGGGCTTCGGCGCGGCGCGCCGACCCCTCAAAGTGCAGGCACTGGGCGAGATACTCGGCCCCCAGGCCGATGAACGCAAGCAGTTGTTGCAGGGTCTCATTCGCCACCGGAGCCGTTTCGCCGCTGTCGAGGATTAAGCGGCCAATCACCACCTCTCTTGCGGCAAAGGGGAGCACCAGCAGACCGGCGCCAACACTGTTGTTTGACGCCGCCGCCCGAGACGCACGCAATACCTGGCGCAACAAATGCACCGCGGGCGACTTGCCTTCCCCCGTGGGAATCAGCAGATCGTTCAGCGCGCCGGTGGGTGTGCGCCACGATTTTCCCAGCAGGACCTGCGGCGCCGTCTCCTGCAGCAAGCAGATGCCCGCGGGAAACGCGAAATGCTTGCGCAGTTGTTCGGTAAAGGTGTGCAGGGCAGCGGCCGTGCCGCGGCAGCGCACCAGACCCTGCGCGAGGTCTTGCAACGACTCAAGGCGGCGCAGTTCCCGTTTCAGGTGCGGCACGCTGACCTGAGGTGGAGCAACACTGGCGGTGTCGCCTGCCGCCGGAAATTCCTCTTCCCAAGGCGGTGGTCCCGGCTGGAGCCGGACCAGAACGTCCGTCGCGATGTTGAGGCGCCTGCGCCGCTCCTCCACGGCGGGATGGAGACGGGGCGCCAGGCCGGATCGCGCTTGCTGCGCCAGTGCTTCCGCCAACGTGGCGGCATCGACCAACTTCGCCGGGCAATCCAGTTCCGGCAGGAGCGCGGGCGATTGGTGATGCAGCCAGATTACACTGACCAGCCACGCGGGCAGGTTCCACGCCTCCGCGAGCCATTTGCCTGCCACGGCATGGTCAACGCCGATTTCCCGCGACTCCGCCTCCAACTCGAAGGCACCTTGGTCCTGGACCAGTTCCTGCGCGCGCGCGAAAGCCTCCGGCGCCAGTTGATCAAGCACCAGCTTCCCCACGTTCTGGAGCAGCCCCGCCGCATACGCTTGGGCCGGGTTCACTCCAGGGGCGTGAGCGGCCAGCGCCTCCGCCAGATCCGCTGCGGCAAACGCCTCCCGCCAAAAGGCCTCCCGATCAAGCCCGCCGCCTTCCCCCACCGGAAACAGTTTCGGCAGCGCCTGCCGGAGAAGACGCCTGAAAACCTGGAGGAAAGGCAGCCCAGCCAGCCTCTTTCCCGGAAGGTTTTCCACAAGCGGGCCGGCGTCCTGATCGTTCTCAAGCAGGTGGAGGAGCCACGCCGGGAGGCAACCCTCCTCGGCGTGGGTCAGCAACAGGCGGACACAGGCGGGCAGATCCGGAACCCCCCGGAACAGCTCGATACGCTGTCTGAGTTCTTGAGCGTGCATCGCTTTTCCCGCCTGAATGTCGGCGGCGCAGTGTAAAAAGCGATCACGGTTTTGTCAATAGAGCCCTTGGCCTCATTTTTTATCCAGAATCGGTAGGGCGAGCGTACCCACGCGCCGGTTGCGGCGGTCCGCCACCTCACCCAAAATTTACAAACATGCTCACGAACATGCCGTAGATCAGCGTGCGCAAGGCCCACTCGAGCGGGATGAGCACCAGGCCCGCGATAATAAACGCCGGTAAATGCAGGATATCCAGCCTGAAAAGCCAGGACACCAAGAGAATCTGCCAAAGAATGGAGAAAGGAATGAAGGACAGGATGCAGAGAATGGCTGCCGCGATGGTGATCGCTTTGAAATTGTCGAAATGGTCCTCCGCGGGCAACCGATCGCAAAAGGAGAGGGCGGCAAAAAGAAGCACCACATAATAGGCGATTGCCACCAAGGCATCCACGCCGAGCAGGATGCCCCGCTGCACCGGCCCGAACTCGTGCGTCAAGTCCTCTTCCGAGACCGAAAAAAACTCGGCCATATAGTCTTCTACGGGGAAAATGAGGATGACCGCGAAGATCAGCGCGGCGATGCCGCTGAATAGGAGCACTTCCTTCTTCGACGGTTTCTTCTTCCGGGGGCGCTCGGTCCTGATGACAGAGAACGAGGCCGTCGGAACCGGGACCACTTCGCTTACGCGCTCTATCCCGCCTGTGATGAGGTCGGGTGTTTGGGGGGCAGGCGCCTGGCGGGCGCACAGGTCGCACAACGCTCCCGCCGCCGAATTGTGACGGTCCCAATCGCCGCGGAACGCGCGGCCACAGCGGGAACAGTTATCGTGCGGCAGCGCGAAATCGGTGCTTTCGCCCCCAAAGGGACCTGGGGGACCGGCTGAATGCGAATGATTGCCAGGCAACGCCATCTCGTCAGTCTCGAGGTGGCTGTTGTCCTCGGTGATCTTGATTCGCGTGCCGCAGGCCACACAGGCGCCGTAACGGTAAAGTGCTTCCGCGGGCACACGCATTTCTTGCCCACAAACACAGCGAACAACTCTGCGCATGATCAGCCGTCCCTGATTAATCCTTTGAAACATACCCCCATGGGACGACTCATATTCGGAATTCCGGGTAACTCATAACCCAGAACTCAGCACTCAGAACTCAGAACCTACCAAACCCGTTCCGCGGCCAGGAGCTTGTAAGCCGCTTCCGCTTCCAGCGGTGGCGAGAAGTAATAGCCCTGGCCGTATTCGCAATGTAATTCCCGCAGCACCCGCAGTTGCTCGTCCGTCTCGATCCCCTCGGCGATGACTGTCATTTCGAGGGCCTGCGCCAACAGCACAACCGTCTTGACAATCTGTAAACTCTCGCGGGTCGTATCCATGTCCCGCACGAAGGCCCGGTCGATCTTCAGCGTGTTCATCGGAAAACGGTTGAGATAGCTGAGCGACGAGTAGCCGGTCCCGAAGTCGTCAATGGCAAGCTGGACGTTCATCTCGCGGATGCGTTTCAGGATCTTGATCGCGAAATCCACGCTCTCCATGATTGCGCTTTCGGTGATTTCGAGTTTGAGGAATTGCGGCTCCAGCCCGGTGTCGATTAGCGTCCGCTCCACGCTCTCGACCAGCCCCGGCTGGCTGAAGTCCTTGACCGAAAGATTCACACTGATCACCAGGCTGCGCTCCCGGGGCAGCTTGATTTGCCACGTCCGCGCCTGCTTGCACGCCTGCCGGAACACCATCTGGCCAATCGGCACGATCATGCCCGTCTCCTCGGCCACGGGGATGAACTCAACCGGCGAAAGCAGGCCGCGGTCCGGATGGTTCCAACGCACGAGCGCCTCAAAGGCCTCGATGCGGCCCGTACCAAGATTGACGATGGGCTGATAAAAGACACAGAATTCCTCGCGATCGATGGCGCGGCGCAGGTCGTTCTCCAACTGCAAACGCGCCATCGCCTTCTCGCGCATGTCTGTATCAAAGACTTCAAAGCGGGCCTTGCCCAGCGCCTTCGCGCGATACATCGCCGTATCGGCGCTGCGCAGCAGTTCATCCTGGTTCTTGTACATCGTGGCGCTCAGCGCAATACCAATGCTGACGCTTGTAAAGATTTCGTTGCCCTCAATCTGGAATGGCTCGCGGAAGATCTCCTGGATGCGCTGGGCCACCAGCGTGGCATCGTTAATGTCGCGCAGGTTGTCCACCAACAGCACAAACTCATCGCCGCCGAAGCGCGCCACCGTGCCGCCGTGCCGGCTGATGGTGTCGCTCTCCCGCAGCGTGACGCCCAATTTCTGCGCGATGGACGACAAGAGACCATCGCCCATCACGTGCCCCAGGCCGTCATTAATGACCTTGAAGCGGTCCACGTCCAGGAAGAAAACGGCGAACTGGTAATCCTTATTGCGTTTGGCGTGTTTCATCGCCTGCCCAAGCCGGTCCATGAACAGCGCACGGTTCGGCAACGTCGTCAATGAATCATGGAGTGCCTGATGGCTGAGCTGCTCTTCGATAATCTTGCGGGGCGTGATGTCCGACTGCGACCCCGCCATGCGCGTCGCCTGGCCTTGCTCGTTACGGATGGCCAGGCCGCGGCACAGCACCCACAGAAAGCTCTCGTCCTTGTGCCGGATACGGTGTTCGGTCTCAAAATGGCCGGTTTGGCCCTTGAGATGCGCGTCCAGGGCCGCTTTCACGTTCTCGATGTCATCCGGATGAATCCGGCGCAACCACTCTTCGGGGTTGTTGCCAATCTCGTGTTCTTCAAAGCCAAGCATGGACTTCCAGCGGTGACTGAAATGAATCTCGTTGGTGCTAAGGTCCCAATCCCACAGCCCATCGTTGGCGCCGCGCACCGCCAGGGCATAGCGTTCCTCACTGGCGCGCAGGGCCTCCTCCGCCCGCCGTTGCGCACGAATATCTTCTTCCAGTTGCTCGACCAGGCGGTCAAACTCATTGGCGAGGACGCCGATTTCATCTTCACGTTGCAACGCAAGCCGTGTCGAAAGATTGTTGCTCTGCTTCAGCGCAATGGTGTGTTGGGTCAGCCGGCTGAGCGGGTTCATCACAATCCGGCGGAACAGCATGATCAGGGCGACCAGTGCCGCCAACCCTATTCCCACCTGCGCCAGCAACCCATTTTGCAAGGCCTCATACGCCCGCGCCAGCACGGTCTGTTGCGTCTCCGATTGCAGGAGCAGCACCGGATTGTCATTCACGCCGGGATACGTGGTGGACACGTAAAAGAGTTCATCCGTCTTGTGGTCCACGTAGTACCGGTCGCCCGCAATCATCGCGGCCAGCTTTTCCCGCTCGTCAGTCACCCGCGGATCCGTGATGCGCCACACGGTGAAAGACACGTGCGTCTGGCGGTAGACCTGCGAGAGAAACTGCCGGTCGAGCAGGCGCCCCACCACCAGAGTGCCGGCGTGCGCGCCGCTGGGGTCCTCGATAGCGCGGGCCGCCACCAGCGCGGGGTCGATGTAGGTGATGAACCCGCCGCTCAATGCCTGGCCGGTCCCGCGCGTCAGCAGCGGGTGCGAAGCCAGCCAGCCACCTTCAGGGAACTCCGGGAACCGCACGGCGTCCTGGCTGCCCGAAAAAATAGCGCGCGAGTAGGCCACGGTCCCGTCGGCGCGGACAATAAATACAAAATTGATGTTCTGGGCAACGAGTTGGGATGCGCCAAGCTGGCTTGCAATGGCCGAAGACGTGGGATCCGCGGCGAATGCCGCCATCGCGGGGTCGGCGGTCAGGTTCCGCGCCAGGGCTTCGAGCCGGCTTTCCTCGGCTTGAATCGCCTCGAGCCCCCGTTTCATTTCCGACTTCGCCGCCTCTTCACTAAACGGGTTCAGGCTCGGCAGGATGACAAGGCGTTGGATGCCATAGCTCAGCGCAACCACGAGCATTACTACAAAAAAGAGGATAATCTCTACCTTGACCCGCAGGGATTGCATGATATCCTTCCTTGTCCACATCATAGGCAGCGCATCCCGGGTTATGTCAGACCAAACTCGCCCGCGACTTCGCGTTGGCCAAGCCGTGCCATGCCGCGAAGCGAGGTTCGGAAACAACCGGAACGCTCCCCCACCCTGGACTCCGCCATTCGCCACTAGCACAACCAACGCGACCACACCACGCGATTATAGCGGTACGTGCGAAGGTTGGACAATATCAAAAAGAGTAAGTACAGAACTAAGCGTCGGGCACGGCGGTGTTTGTCCCGGCGTCCTGCAACAGGGCGAGTCCGGTGCTTGGTGATTACTTGTGCGGCGTGGAAATCCGGGAGAGTAGCTTCATAATCACCCCCAACAACGCCAGGCCAAATCCAATCGGCACACACGCCACGCCCCCGAAGTAGACGCCCGTTGCATATCGTCCACTGAAAAACGCATGCGCCAAGAGGGCTGAAGTGATTCCAATAATGGCGAGGAACAGGCCCGTCAGGACAAAATCTTGCTGGCGCACGTGATCTCGTTGAGCGAAGGGGCTTTCTAACAGGGACTGGAGGTCCTGCACGCTGTTCACCAAGTCGGGGCGGTGCTCCAGCTTCTCGAGCAGTGCCATCTTGACACGGTGATCGAGCCAAAGGCGCACCAAGTTACGGAAGAGGCCATACATCAGGAAAATGGCGGCCAAGACGAGTGGTAGGGCTATGAGCAGGGTGGTATTGGTCATACGGGTTGTCAAGTGGAGGTGGCGCCCCCGATAGTGCTGTTGGTCTGACTGTCGCGGTTCCGGGGCGGGTTTCAACCCTTGAAACCGGGGTCTCTGTAAAAAAGTCTTACAATTGAACCTATGAATACCGTTCTGAAAAGCCTTGCTACCGCCGTGCTTATCGCCACCGCCGTTCAGATCTTCACGGTTGGGGTGCTGGCCCCTGCGTTGCCCCGCCAAGTGTGCCGCCCGCGTGTGGAGATGATCAAGCAGTTTTCTCTCGCCGCTGCGCCTGAACTCCACATCACCAACGCCGACGGCGCGGTGTCGGTCGCCACCGGGAAGCCGGGCGCCGTGGACTTGACCGTCGAAGTCCGCGCGTACACCGGGGAGGAATATGGCGAGATCGCCTCGAAGTACGTCGATACGCTCTTCAAAGTCACCCCTGGCGCGGAGGTGATAACGGTTCTAACCGAGCCTTCGTTTCGCCCAGACGAAGTGGAACTGGCGGCGGATTACAGTGTCACCGTGCCGCCCGACACCCGCGTGGTTGTCGGCGGCGCTAACGGCAATGTCACGGTCGGCCAGGGCTGTGGCAGTATCCGGATCACAGGGAACAACCGCGACATCAAGATTGAACAGCCCAGCGGGCCGGTGGACATCGATATCACCAACGGGCGCATCCAAGTTTACGACGCCGTGGGCGAGACGGTGCTAAAGACCATTAACGGAAAAGTATACGCTTACATGCGGGGCGGCACCCTCGATGCTTCGACAACCAACGGCAGCATCGTGGTGTCGGTCCTGTCCGAGGACGTGAAATCCTGCAACTTGAAGTCCATGAATGGAGGCATTACACTAGTTGCTCCTGAAGCCTGCTCTGCCCAGATTGAAGCGGTCACCGGGCGGGGCGTGGTCAAATCCGATTTTGACGTGCGGCCGCTCTTGGGGCGCCAGCGGCAACGTCAACTCCGGGGCATTATCGGTTCAGGCGCCACCCGGCTTTCCATGAACTCTCTCAACGGGAATATTTGGCTGGCAAAGGAATGATTGATGGCCCACGCAGGCGTCCAGACACACGAAGGGGCATGGGCAGACAGCGCCGAGGCCGCTCCGCTGAGCGACCTGGAACTCGTCGCCCGCACCAAGGACGGTGACTCAGAGGCCTTTTCGGAACTCGTTCTGCGCCACCAGCAGATGATTTACAACGTCGCCTTCCGCTACATGCGTGAGTCTGCCCTGGCTGAAGACATGGCCCAGGAAGCGTTCCTCAAGGGTTTCCGGCTCCTGCAAGGTTTCCGGGGGGATTGTAGCTTCTCCACCTGGATGTACCGGGTCACGTGCAGCGTCTGCCTCACTGAATTGAACCGCCGGAAGCGGCGGGGTGAGGTGCCCATCCAGGCGTGGCATACGGAAGACGCCCAAGTCGCGCCGCCCGAAGGGCTTGACCTGCCGGATCATCTGCGGCGCTGCATCGCCAAATTGTCTGATCGTTACGCCACCATCGTGACATTGTATTATTTGAAGGGTGTCTCCTATGAGGAGATTACCCAGGCGCTCGGCATCCCCATGGGCACGCTGAAGACGTGGATGTTCCGGGCGCGCAAGCAGTTGCGCAGGATTGTCGAAAAGGAAATGGTCGCCGGTGAACGTGCATCGTCTTGAGCCGGCCGATGAGGCCGCGAAGCGCGAACTCGCGCAGACCCCGGTGCAGCCCCTTCCATTGAACCTGTACCGGCGGGTGACGCGGGGGGTGCGTTTTGCCGCCTGCCGGCAGCGAGAGGCACTCCGTTTCCGCCGTATGATATTGGCTTGGGCGTTCGCCCTGGTTCTCTTGGTGAGCGGGGCCGCGGCCGTCGTTGTGCTAACGAATTTCCCTCGCGTGCTGCGCTTCGGTGTTTCTGGGGGAATGGGTTGGTTCGATTATTATTCCACGGCCCTCAGGGTGGCGTTGTCAGGGTATATGGGCGCCTATTCGCTGCTGGCCGGCATTATTCTCACGGTGGGCACGGTACTGCTGTGTCTGTTCCCGTACGGGCGCTCGCTGAAAGGGCAGTAAATTCTGGGCATTGTCATCCTCGGCCCGTTTCAACCGCGTTTCTCCTGCGGTGAAACGGCGTTTTTCTTGGGGAGTCCCCGTCGATGAGTCCTATCCGCAAAAAAACCTCCTCTCTGCCCACGTTGCAGATCGTGCTGGCCATCGCCATGCTTCTGGTCGTCCTCGTGGTCGCGGTCTATATGCTGGCCCCCCAGCGCCCCATGGCCCCGCCGCCCTCCGACCTGGAGTATGCGGAACGCCCCAAAGACCGTGTGGAACTCCCGCCCACGGCGCCGCCGGACATGAAGCCGCCGGAACCTCTCGCGCCGGAAGCCGTCACCGGGGAGGAACCAGCACCGGAGACGCCAACGGCTGAGGATGCGGGGTTCAGCATTACCGGCCTCGTCCTCGATTCGCGCACCGGCGACCCCATCCAGGACGCCCTGGTTGCGGTACGCTCAAAATCGGGACCGGTGGAAGCGGAACCCCGCGAGGACTTGGGGGAGCGGCGCCGCCGGCTTGGCCGAATGCGGGAGCGGGCCCAGCGTTCCATCGCCAGGGCGCACACGGACGAACAGGGACATTTTACCCTGGCGCTCGTGGAGCCCGGCGACTTTGTGGTCGAGGCCCGCGCGCCGGAATATGCGATAGCCACGGTCGATATCGGCGCCATCAACAGTGGACGCCCGACCGCGGACATCAAGGTTGAACTCTCGACCGGCGGGCGCATATCGGGCCGCGTGACGGAGGAGGGATCCTCACTGCCGATCTCCGGCCTCATCGTCATGGGTTCAGAGGGACGGTATCAGGCCACCACCGACGACAACGGGGAATACGTGCTCGCGGGACTGCCGATAGGCGAGCATGACGTGGCGGTGGACTTGGGCAACACGTCCTTTAAGTCCGGAAAGACACTCCCGTTCCAGAAAGTGCAAATAACCGACGTGGACCAGGAAGTGCGCAATATTGATTTCACGCTGGATCCCGCGGGCGTGGTTTGGGGTTATGTGGTGACCCCGGAAAACGACGCCATCAAGTCCGCCGAAGTGGTCCTGTGCAACTCCGAGAGCGTGCTCAGCCAGGCCATCAGCAGCATGGTCCGCCAGGCGCCGCCATTAACCGACCGCTCGGAAACCGACGGCTATTACGAACTCGTGGGCGTCCCCCTCAATGAGGAATGGCGGGTCTACGCCACAAGCAAAACGTATTCCCCCCAATTGGCGGACCCGTTTCTGCTCACGGCCGATCAACGCAGCGCCCGCGTCGATATCTA
>JACPGD010000339.1 GCA_016182645.1 Candidatus Hydrogenedentota bacterium
CGGTGCTTGGCACGCGCGGGGTGGTGGAAGGGCGCGACTATCGCGGCGTCGAGGTGCTGTCGGTGTTGTCCGCGGTCCCGAATTCACCTTGGCTGGTGGTCACCAAGATGGACAAAGAGGAAGCGCTCGAGGCGTGGCGGTTCCGATCGGTGACGATTATCCTGGTTCTGCTGGGGTGTTTCACGACCGCGGCGGGCGGGCTGCTGGTGGCCTGGCAGCGGCACGAGAAGGTGCACTATCGCAACCTGTTTCAGGCGGAAGCGGCGCGGCGCGAGAGCGAAGATCGGCTGCGGTATGCGCTGGCGGCCAGTGAGACGGGCGTCTGGGAAGTCAAGCTTGACGATCTGACCGTACAGGCGACGGAGGAAGCCGACCGCATTGTCGGCCGAAAGGAGACATCCACCGAACCGAGGGACCTTGAGACATTTCTGGGGAGGATCGTGCCAGAGGATCGCCTGGCGGTGGAGTGCGAAATTCGCCGGGCCATTCGGGAAATGAATGACACGAGCTTGGAATGCCGCATTATCCGTGAGGACGGTGCTCGGCGCTGGATTCGAGCGCGTGGCCGCATTCGCGACATGGGTCCCGGCAAGGGCCGGCACCTGATGGGCATTATCCAGGACATCACCGACCAGAAGGCGGTGGAAGCACAACTGCGCGAAGCGCAGCAATTCAGTGAACAGATCGTTCAGAGCGCCCAGGAAGGCGTGGTTGTATTTGACACGGAAGTGCGCTATGTGGTCTGGAACCCCTTCATGGAGCGGATGTGGGGAATACCGGCGGCCGAGGCCCTTGGCAAACACCCGTGGGAACTGTTCCCATCGGTCCGGGGGGAGGGCACGGTGGGCTTGCTGGAACGGGCGCTGGCGGGCGAGTCCGTGTGCGCGCTTGAAATCCCGTGGACGATTCCACCGGCGGGACGGCAAGTCTGGCTGGACGGTAACTTTGGGCCGTTGCGCTCGCAAACCGGGGAGATCATCGGGGCCATTGTGACGCTGCGCGACGCGACGCAACGGCGGAAAGCGGAAGAGGAGAAAGAAGGCTTGCGCGCGCAGCTCTTGCAGGCGCACAAGATGGAGGCAGTGGGGCGGCTGGCGGGCGGGGTGGCCCATGACTTCAACAACATGCTGGGGGTAATTCTCGGCCACGCGGAACTGGCGCTGGAGCATTTGGACTCGCCGGAGAGGGCCGGCCACGACTTACAGACGATCCTGGAGGCGGCCCGGCGCTCGACGGACTTGACCGGGCAGTTGCTGGCGTTTGCACGAAAACAAACGACCGTCCCGAAGGTCCTGGATCTGAACGAGACGGTGGAACGCGCACTGCAGATGTTGCAGCGTCTCATTGGTGAAGATGTTGCGTTGAAGTGGGCGCCCGGCCCGAAACTTTGGAGAATCAAGATAGACCCCGGCCAAATCGACCAGATCCTGGCCAATCTGATGGTGAACGCGCGGGACGCCATTCCGGGCAATGGTCAAATCACGCTGGAAACGGGCCATGTGACTCTGGATGCATCCTATCCGCATGCGGACGCGGAATTCGTTCCGGGCGAGTATGTGGTGTTGCAGGTCTCGGACAATGGAACGGGCATGGACAAGACGACGCTTGAGCACCTTTTTGAGCCCTTCTACACCACGAAAGACCAGGGCAAGGGCACGGGGCTGGGTCTGGCGACGGTGTATGGCATTGTGAAACAGAACGGGGGCCTGATCAGCGTTTACAGCGAGGCGGGTCTCGGGTCGACTTTCAAGATCTACTTGCCCCGTTGTCTGGCGGCAGCGCCCGCGGCAGACCGTGCGCAGCCGGAAGGGCCGCATTGTGAAGGTACGGAGACCGTGTTGATCGTTGAGGATGAAATGACGCTTCTGACGCTGAGCAGCCGGATGATGAAGCAGCTCGGTTATACGGTCTTGGCGGCGGCTTCGCCGGAGGAGGCCGTGCGCTGTGTGGAGAGTTACGCAGGCGACATAGATTTGCTGGTGACGGACGTGGTGATGCCGGGGATGAACGGGCGAGAACTCTGCGAGCGCCTGCGGCAGCTCCGGCCCGCGCTGAAGTGTCTCTATATGTCGGGCTATACGGCGGATGTCATCGCGCATCATGGGGTGCTGAATGAGGGGCTGCATTTCCTTTGCAAGCCGTACTCGATGAAGTCGTTGGGCGAGGGGGTGCGCGCGGCGCTGGAGGGATGAGGGGGCAGGGCGGCCAGTGGGAATGATGGACTCAATGGACACGATGGACTCAATGGACACGATGGACTCAATGGACGAAGAGGACCATGAATGAATCAGGGAGCATTCTTTTTCATTTGTTTTTCGAGGTAGGCGGCGGCGCGGTCGTTGTGGTATTTGCGGGCGGCGTCGAGGGGGGTGAGGCCGGCGTTGTTCTTGGGGGTGAGGGAAGCGCCTTTCTGGCGGAGGGTGGCGATGAGTCCGCCGTGGAAGATGGCAGCGGTGTGGACGGGGGTGTCGCCGAAGGCGTCTTTGGGCTCGAGTTCGACGCCATGGGCGAGAAGCCAGAGGGCTTCGTCTTTGCGGCCGAGCATGGCGGCCACGTGCAGAGGGGTCATGCCGGTGACGTCGCGCGCGTTGAGGTCGGCGCCGAATTCGGCGAGGAGTGCCAGCATGTCTGGGCGTGCGTTGGTGACGGCGTAGTGCACGGGAGTTTTTTCCAATCTGTTGCGACTATTCGCTAGTTGCGGACGCGACGTGAGCAGCGCGCGCGCGACTTCCTCGTCTCCCTGGGCCACGAGATCGTGGAGGGAGGGGGTGCAGCCGCAGCCAATGGCGGACAGGAGCAGGAGGGGGAGGACGTGGGAACGTGCGAACGTGCGAACGTGGGAACGTGGGAACGTGCGAACGTACGAACGTGCGAACGTGCGAACGTGGGAACGTGGAACCTTGGTGAGACTGAGGACCCACAAAATTAAGGCCAGCGTGACGAGAGATTCTTCGCTTCGCTCAGAATGACCGCGGAGGGGGCGCTCAGAATGACCGCTGGTTCCTGCGGGTCGCTGGCTCAGAATGGCCGCTGGTTGCACTGGTCACGTCCCTGTCACGGCGCGGGCGGCGTCTTGGGGTTCGTTGAGGGGGGCGCCACCGGTTTTGACGTTTTCGGGGGTGAAGATCTTGGTGGGGACGACGATCTTTTTGGAGACAGTTTCGCCGGCGAGGAGCTTGAGGGCGGTGTCAATGGCTTCGACGCCGCCGGTGGGATAGAGGAAGGTGGCGCTGAGGATACCCTGGTCGACATAGGCCTGGCCCTCGTGGGGGAGGGCGTCGATGCCGACGAAGAGCATTTCCTTCTCGCGGCCGGCGGCCTTGGCGGCGAGCCAGGCGCCGTGGGCGCCGGGGTCGTTGTGGCCGTAGACGGCGTCGATGTGGTCGAAGCGCGCGAGGGCGGATTCCATTTCCTTGCGGGCGTTGGGTTCGAGCCACTGCATGTCCGCTTCGAAGAGGACTTCGATTTGGGTGCCTTCAAGGCCTTTGCGGAAGCCACTGTTGCGGTCCTGGCCAGGGATGCTGGTCATGAGTCCCTTGAGTTCCACGATTTTGCCTTGGCCGCCCAGCTTGGCGGCGAGCCAGCGGCCGGCCGCTTCGCCAATGAGCTTGTTGTCGGCGCCGATGAAGACGGTGTAGTCCTCGCCGAGGACGGCGCGGTCGAGGACGATGACGGGAATGCCGGCCTTATAGGCGGCGGCGATGGGCGGGGTGAGCGGTGCGGCTTCCTTCGGGCTGACAATGAGCAGATCCACGGGCTGACTGGCGAATTCCTCGATGTGCGAGCGCTGCTTCAGGGTGTCGTTTTGGGCGTCTTTGAAGACGACTTCGATTTTCGGGTGGGTGGCGGCCGCCTGGGCGATATCGGCGTTCATCTGGACGCGCCACGGCTCGCCGAGGTTGCACTGGCTCATGCCGATGGTCCATTTCTTGGCCGCGGGGGGCGAAGCGTCAGAGGGTCCGGTGTCGGGGGTTGGGGCGAGGGCTTCGGGGCGCGCGGGCGCTTCCGCTTTTGAACAACCGGCGGCCAGGGTGAAGCAGGCGAGGGTGGTCAAGCCCAAGAGTGCGGTCAAGCGTTTCATGAGACTCCCCTTTCACGTTGTTTCAGTCAGGCGCACGTTCAGTCGCGCGCTCGGCGAGCGCGCGACTACTTGGCGCGCAACTACTGGCGCTCGACTACTGGCGGCGGAGGCGTTGCAGCGCGACGGCGGTGACGACGATGCCGCCGGTGAGCATGAGCCGGCTGGCTTCGCCGACGGCGTTGATGCTGAGAATTTTCTCAAGATAGCCGATTGTGAGGGTGCCCAGCAAGGTGAGCAGGACGCCGCCGCGCCCGCCCATGAGGCTGGTGCCGCCGATGACGACGATGGCGATGGCACTGAGTTCGTAGGTGGCGCCGGCCTCGGGGTCGCCTTGGTATTCCTGGGCGGCCTGGCAGATGCCGGCGACGGCGGCGAACAACCCGCTGACGGCATAGGCGAGGATCTTCATCTTGTTGACGGGCACGCCGGACAGGGCGGCGGCGGACTCGTTGCCACCAATGGCATAGAGGTAGCGTCCGTGGCGCATGAAGGCCAGGAGCACGCCGGTGAGGCACAGACAGAGCAGGAAGATGAGGGTGACGGCGGCAATATTGCCGCCAAAGAGCCGGGCATCGAGCACTTCGAAAACCTTGGGCAGTTGAAGGTAGGTGAAGCTGCCGTCGGGCGCCTGGACGTAGTTGGAGATTTTTTGGCCGCCGGAGACGTACTTGGCCAGACCGCGCGCGAAGACCATCATGGCCAGCGTGGCGATGAAGGGCTGCATGCCGAAGGCGGTGATGGCGAGGCCGGACGCTGCGCCGCAGAGGATGCCGGCGGCGAGACAGACGACGACGGCGAGGGGCGAGGACCACTGGAGGTGGATGCTGAGGATGGAGAAGAGGACGGCAACCAGCCCGAGGACGCTGCCGACGCTGAGGTCGATGCCAGCGGTGATGATGACGACGGTGAGTCCGCAGGCGAGGATGCCGTAGACGGAGATCTGGCGGAGCATGTCGCGGTGGGTGCCCCACTTGAGGAAGGCGCCATCGGCATTGAAGATAAGGCCGAGGAGGAAGATGAGGCCGAGCGCGAGCAACGCACGGGTGAAGGGCAGGGCGAGGACGCGCAGCAGCGGGTGGCGCTGCAAGGACACGGATTTTGTTGGTTGGTGCACAGGACTCCTCCCCGCAAACTGGGAAGGATTGTAGCGTTTTGGCCGGACGGTTCGCACTGGTGGTCATTCCGCGGGACCCATAGGATAGGACAAATAGGACGAATAGGACCTTTGGTGCAGATGCGAGCGCGCTCGGCCAGACAAGCTGACCGTGGCACTCTAGCGCGTCTTGCGTGACGCAGAATAGATCGTTGCACCCCTGCAAGCGTTTGACAAATCCCCGCGCCATTGTTAGCATCGCTGGCACCGTCAGGCGCGTTCAACCGTGGAGAATGCTTCCTGGATTCCTTCCTTTTCTGTTTCGTAAGGCACACGTTATGAAGGAGCACAAAGATGCAAGTATTCGATGACAATAGTTTCTCGATTGGCCGGACGCCGCTGGTGCAGCTCCACAAACTGGCCAAGGGGCTGAAAACGGAGAAGGTGTATGCCAAGGTTGAGGGGCGCAACCCGGCGTATTCGGTGAAGTGCCGGATTGGGTCGGCGATGATCTGGGACGCGGAGAAGCGCGGCGTGCTCGAGCCGGGCGGCACCATTATTGAGCCCACGTCGGGCAACACGGGCATTGCCCTGGCGTACGTCTGCGCCGCGCGCGGCTATAAACTGATTCTGACCATGCCGGAAACGATGAGCATGGAACGGCGGAACATGCTGAAGGCGTTTGGCGCGGAGCTGATCTTGACGCCGGGCGACCGCGGGATGCCGGGGGCGATCGCGGAAGCCGAGCGAATTGCGAGTGAGAACCCGGACTACTTTTTGCCGCAGCAGTTCAAGAACCCGGCGAACCCGGATATCCATTCCAAGACGACGGGGCCGGAGATCTGGAATGATACGGACGGTACGATCGATGTGCTGGTGAGCGGCGTGGGCACGGGCGGCACGATCACCGGCGTGGGCCGCTATATCAAGAAAGAAAAGGGGAAACAGATTGAGTGCGTGGCGGTGGAGCCGGTCAATTCGCCGGTGTTGTCTGGCGGTTCGCCGGGCAAACACAAGATTCAGGGGATCGGCGCGGGCTTCAAGCCGGATGTATTGGATATGGGGTTGGTGGACAAGGTGGAGAAGGTGTCGGACGATGAGGCGTTCGAATTCGCGCGGCGCCTGACGCGGGAGGAGGGGATCATCAGCGGGATCAGTTGCGGCGCGGCGGCGGCGATTGCGATCCGGCTGGCGGGGCAGGACGAATATGAAGGCAAGACAATCGTGACGATCCTGCCCGATAGCGGGGAGCGGTACTTGAGCACGCCGCTGTTTCAGGGGGCGTGAGAGGGACAACAGAGACAACAGGGACTACAGGGACGAAAGAGAGGGAAGAGGAGACCTGCGGTCGGCGCCCTGGCGCGGTCAGGAGACCGCACCAGAACATAAGGCGGTGCTATAATTGCAGGA
>JACPGD010000340.1 GCA_016182645.1 Candidatus Hydrogenedentota bacterium
GCGGAGGGCCAAGTCAGCAAAGCTCTTGATGCCGATGAGATCGTACAGGTCAAAGTCCTTTTCGTATTGGTAGATGGCGTCTTGCAGTTGCTCGATGGTCCCGCGCAACGCGCGTTTGGATTCGGCGCTCCGATCTTCGCGGTATCGGAAGTACCGGAAGAACGCCTGGGCATAGACCTGATTCAAGCGCAGGAGCGCGTCGCCATGACGCAGCATCTCCTCCATCAGTTCCGCGTGCGGTTGATTTGCGGCGTTGGCCCGCCATTGGTTGAAACTGGTGAGCAACGCGCGGTACCGCGACTGGCCCCGTTCGAGGTCCTCTTCGGTTTCCCGCAACCAGGGGCGACATTCAAGGTATAGGCCGCGCAGGAAGGCATCGTGGGCCTTGCCTTGATCGAAGTCCGGCACGCCCTTCACCACAAACTGCCGCACGCGCACATGGGGCAGCGGGTTCCAATTGCGCAAGGATGCCGGGCGCAGATAGAGCCCATCGCGAAGGGCGGCGGGCGCCGCGAGCATGACCTTTGCCGCGTCCTCTGCCACCGCGCCGCCCAGCCAGGCGGCGGCCCAGTCCCGCGTGAGCTGTTCGAGGTTGGCATAAGGATCGCAACTCAGGCGGGAAAAGACCTCGTAGATGGCCGCGCCGCGCTCGTCGTCAAAGGGCGGCGAATTCAGCACGCCGCGCGCGCCCCGCTCGACCGCCCACTGCAAACCCGCCTGAAAATAGGCCGCGGGATAGTCGAGATTGGCCCCGAGGCCCTGGTAGCCGCTGTAGAGTTCCGCCTGAAGCAACGTGGTGTGCGGTGTCTGCCCGAACGTGGCGTTAAATGGCTCGGCGTAGTACCACTGGTCGCCCGCGGTCAGTTTGATGGCAAGCAACAGGCGGTCCGTGGGCACGTCGGGCGTGAAGGTACGCGCGAAAATGTCAGCGATGCTGTGTTGCTCGTGGACGTTCGTGACCCAGGTTCGGTGCAGATACCACTTGCCGAACTCGCCCACCGCCACGCTATACACGGACTGGATGAACTTCCGGTAGCGTTCTTCAATGCGCGGATCGGGCGCCGCCTCGGGACCATGAACAACGTCCAGCATACGGAAATCGAGTTTCGGGATTTGTTCGCCAATCCGCGTCGCCACGCCGTCCAGTTCCGGCACGGCCTGTAAAAGTTCGCGGTATTTCTGCTGGAGGACCTCCCACAGTTTCGGGTCTTTCACGGAAGTTGTCGCCCCATGGGCCGCCAGATACTCTGGCAAATAGGCGAACTCGTCGCCGATTAAGAGCAAGCGCAGGTGATACTGGTGCGCAATTTCAATAAAGCGCTTGAGGTAAACCAGAAACCGCTCGCTGCGCTGGGCATACTGCGTTCCGGGCCACGGCATGTAGTCTTCGGAATTGCCAATGACCAAGAAGTTGTACTGGTGCTTCAGCGCGTTCTGGCACGAGGCTTCGAACTGCCCGGCTGCCCGGGACAACGCGTTCTCGGACGTCTCCGGGCCGTCTTCCCCGGCGGATACGGGATATACTCCCATGAGTACCCGGTACGGCAACGCCGGATATCCGCTCGTGCCGCTCCCCGCCGGGCTTCCCGCCGCAGTTCGCCGCGCGAGTTCGTACAGGCCGAGAGTCAATCCCAGAGGATGAATTGCCGTAATCTCGACGGGCGCCGCCCCCTCGGCCTGCTGCAGCACAAAATAGCTTTCCCTGAAAAGCGTGTTCTCGTCTTCATTCTTTCCGGCTGGCGTGGAAGGTGCCTCCGCCCCAAGACGCAGCAACACCTCCACGTCCCCGGCGCCTTTCTCGCCCACTACTTCCTTCAGCGCCTTCACTGCCGCACCAACCGCGGCATCCGCCAACAACGACTCGTCCCCCAGGACCTGCACTTCCGCTCGTGATGAAATCACTGTCCCCGCGATAACGGCTGCCGCAAGAAACAACGTCCGAGCCATGATGTTTTTACCCCTGGATCAATAGCACACGATTAGCCCATACCACGCTCGAGTGCGGTTGTCCTGAAGGCGCGCGCAAGCGGCGTTGGATCTCGTACATGGCAAATGTTGTGAGGCACGTTGCGTGCCGCTTACCCGATGCCAGTGGACATTTACTTCTTCTTTTTTTCGTTTTTCAGTTTGCGCTTTTCCTTTGGCGTGTGCGCGGCCTTCTTCTGCTGCTCTCTTTTGCCTTTGTCTTTTTTTCCCGTGTCACCCATCTCAGTTGCTCCTTGGTTTAAATTGCGTTGTATTGCACGGCCTGAACCCGAAGCCAAAAAACTACTATTTCACCACGAAGTTCACCATCTTTCCGGGAACATAAATCTCTTTGACGATTGTCTTGCCTTCCAAGTGCGGCTGCACTTTCTCGTCCGTTTTTGCGGCGGCAATGATCGTCGCCGGATCAGCGCCTTTCGCTATGGTAATCTTTCCCCGCAACTTTCCCAACACTTGCACCGGAATTTCAACTTCCTCCTCGACCAGCAAGCTCTCATCCCATTGCGGCCAGGACGCATAGGCCAGTGTAGTCGCATGTCCCAGGCGCGACCAGATTTCTTCCGCGAAGTCGCATGTCCCAGGCGCGACCAGATTTCTTCCGCGACGTGCGGTGCGAACGGCGCCAGCAACAAGACAAACTGCTCCATGACGCTGCGGTCGATGCGCTCCGCCTTGGTCGCGGCGTTGACAAACTCCATCATGCGCGCGATGGCGGTATTGAAATACAAGTCCTCGATATTCTGCGTAATCGCCTTGATTGTCTTGTGCAGCACCTTCACCAGTGCCGGGTCTCCCCCACTCTCCGCGATCTTCGGCTGCAAGCCACCGTCTTCCGCGACAAAGAGCGCCCACACGCGCTTCAGGAAGCGGTGGACGCCTTGAATCCCCTCATCGGTCCACGGCTTATCGCGGTCCAGCGGCCCCATGAACATTTCGTAGAGCCGCATGCTGTCAGCGCCGTATTCACGCACCACGTCGTCGGGATTCACCACGTTATAACGCGACTTGCTCATCTTCTCGACCTGCGTCTGCACGGGCTTGCCGGATTCCTTCACCACCCAGTGCTCGCCGCGTTTCTCGACCTGGTGAGGGTAGTGGTACTTGCCCTGTTCATCGCGATAGGAGTAGGCCAGGATCATCCCCTGATTGAACAACTTTTGGAAGGGCTCTTTCGTGGACACATGCCCCGCGTCGTAGAGCACCTTGTGCCAGAACCTTGAGTAGAGTAAATGCAGCACGGCGTGTTCCGCGCC
The DNA here is from genome assembly GCA_016182645.1 of Candidatus Hydrogenedentota bacterium. Classification (GTDB taxonomy): domain Bacteria; phylum Hydrogenedentota; class Hydrogenedentia; order Hydrogenedentales; family JACPGD01; genus JACPGD01. Next base: position 3,240 of record JACPGD010000340.1, read on the forward strand.
GCCAATGTACAGGTCCACGGGCATCCAGTATTGCTCGGCTTCTTTCGACCAGGCCGCCTCATTGTTGCGCGCATCGCAGAAGCGCAGGAAATACCAGCAGGAGCCGGCCCACTGCGGCATCGTGTTCGTCTCGCGCCGCGCGGGCCGGCCCGTTTCCGGGTCCGTCGTGCGCACCCAGTCCGTGGCGCGCGCCAGCGGCGGCTGTCCGTCCGGTGTGGGCCGGTAATCGTCCAATTCCGGCAGCATCACCGGCAGATCCTTGTTCGGCACGGCCTTGATCGTCCCGTCCTCGAGGCAGATCAGCGGGAACGGCTCGCCCCAGTAGCGCTGCCGCGAGAACAGCCAATCGCGTAGTTTGTAGTTGACCGTGCCCTTGCCAATGCGCTTTTCCTCGAGCCAGGCCGTGATCTTCTTTTTTGCCTCGGGCACACGCAGCCCGTCGATCAACGGCGAGTTCACCAGCACGCCGTCACCCGTAAAGGCCTCTTGCTCGATGACGCCGCCGCTGATGACTTCGACAATTGGCAGCTCAAATTTCTTCGCAAATTCATAATCGCGCGTATCGTGCGCCGGCACGGCCATGATGGCGCCGTAGCCGTATTCCGCCAGCACATAGTCCGCCGTCCAGATGGGCACTTGCTGCTGGTTGACCGGATTTATGGCATTCGCGCCCGTGAACACGCCCGTCTTCTCGCGCTCCTCCTTCATCCGGTCTTGCGCGCTCTTCGCGCCCGCCTGCCGCACATACGCCTCGACGGCCGCACGCTGTTCCGGCGTGGTGATTCGCTGCGTCAGCGGGTGCTCCGGCGCCAACACGCAATAGGTCGCGCCAAACAGCGTGTCCGGCCGTGTTGTGAAGACCGTAAACTTTTCGCCCGTGTCCGCCACTCTAAAATCAACGTCGGCGCCTTCGCTGCGCCCGATCCAGTCCCGTTGCATCGCTTTGATGCCCTCGGGCCAATCCAGCCCCTCCAGGTCTTCCAGCAAACGCTCCGCATAGGCCGTAATCCGCAGCATCCACTGCCGCATCATCCGCTTCTCGACCGGGTCGCCCGTCTCGACGTACTTGCCGTCCTTCACTTCCTCATTCGCCAGCACAGTGTTCAGCGCGGGACACCAGTTCACCGGCGCCTCGACCTCGTAGGCGAGGCCGCGCTCATACAACACCTTGAAAATCCACTGGGTCCAGCGGAAGTACTCCGGGGCGGTCGTGTTGATTTCACGGTCCCAGTCATAACTCAGCCCCAGACGCTGAATCTGGCGCCGGAACGTGTCGCAGTTCTTGTTCGTGATAATCGCCGGATGCTCGCCTGTCCGCACCGCGTGCCGTTCCGCCGGCAACCCAAACGCGTCCCACCCCATCGGATGCAATACGTTGAACCCGCGCATCCGCTTGTAGCGCGCGACAATGTCCGTCGCCGTGTAGCCTTCCGGGTGCCCCACGTGCAGGCCATCGCCGCTGGGATAAGGGAACATGTCCAGGACGTAATACTTCGGTTTCGCGTGCTCCAATGCCGTCTTGAATGTCTTGTGCTGAAGCCAATATTCCTGCCACTGCCGCTCGATAGCGTCGTGGTCGTACGTACCACTGGACATAAACACGAATCCCTTTCATTCGACAGGAAAAGTCAAGGAGGCACAACGAAAACAGGCGAATCATAGCATATGGGGCGGGTGTTTCAAGTTGCGAGGCGGGCCGGACCAGTCCGACAGGTCAGACCAGTCAGACGAGTCGGACAGCGTAGAGTTTCACCACCCCGGGTCGCTCTCCAGGAGCCTTGTTGCCGCCTGGACATCGAGTGGCTTCGAGAAGAGGTAGCCCTGGCTCATTTCGCAACCAAGCCCCTTAAGGCGCTCAAGCTGGTGCTCCTCTTCCACCCCCTCGGCGATGACCTTCAAATTGAGGCTTTGCGACAAGGCGATGATCGAGCGGACCAGTTGCAGGCTTTCGGGCGAGGCATGCATTTCGCGCACAAAGGACAAATCGATCTTGACCATGTGCACGGGAAACCGCGTGAGATGCGTCAGCGAGGAGGCGCCCGTGCCGAAGTCGTCAATGGCCATCTGGATGCCGAGTTCGCGAAAGGTGGTCAACCGCTTGAGGACTTCCTTGGCGTTTTTCATGAGCACGGCTTCGGTCACTTCGATCCGGAGATGTTCCGGTGCAAGGCCAGCTTCCCGAAGGTCTTCGGTAATCGCCTCGACCGCATTAGGGTGGAGAAACTCCTTGGACGAAAAGTTGACGTTGACGTCAAGATCCCGAGCGTGTGGGAACCGCTCTTGCCAGGCCCGCGTCTGGCGCGCCGCCGTGCGCAGCAGCCAGCGCCCCATCTGTTGAATCGTGTCCGTTTCTTCGGCGATGACCACGAACTCGTCCGGCGGGACTTGGCCAAACTCGGGGTGGTTCCAGCGTACGAGCACCTCGAAACTGGCAATTCTCCCGGTTTTCAGGTCGATGATCGGCTGAAAATGCAGCGCGAGTTCCTCGCGCTCGATCGCGCGCCGCAAATCATTTTCCAGCCGCACCCGTTTCTTGGCCCGCTTGCCCATTTCAACGTCGAACACGGCGTAGCAGGCCCTTCCCTGCGCCTTTGCGCGGTAAAGGGCCGTGTCGGCATTGCGGAGCAGTTCATCGCCCGATTCCGTGGAAACGTCCCCCATCGCAATACCGATGCTCGTGGACGTGAACACCTCGTGACCCGGTATCGAAAAGGGTTCCATGATGTTTTTCTGCACTCGCTCTGCCACGCGAATGGCATCCAGGACGTCGTAGATATCGTCGAGCAGCACAACAAACTCGTCGCCGCCGAGACGCGCCACCGTGCTGGCGCAACGGCCAACGGTATCGGTGGAGCGGACGGACATCTGGATACGGTGCGCGACGCCCTTCAGTAACTCGTCCCCCACCATATGGCCGAGCCCGTCATTGACGACCTTGAAGCGGTCCAGATCCATGAAGAGCAGACCGAACTTGTGGTTCTTCCGCTTCGCGCGGCCGAGGGCCTGATTCAATTGCTGCACCAGCATGGCGCGGTTGGCGAGGCCCGTCAGCACGTCATGCATGGCCTCGTGGGCCAATTGCGCTTCGCGTTCCTTTTGCGCGGTGATGTCCGTGACGATGCCCACGACGCGCCGCACGGCGCCCGTCGGACTACGCAACAGGCTGCCGCGGCACAAAGTCCAAATGTAGTCCCCCTCTTTCCGCTGTAAGCGGTGCTCGATGTGCAGCGTGGGGGTTTCGCCGGAGACGAAAGCCTTCAAGGCCACCGTGAAATCTTCCAGATCCTCGGGATGAATGAACGCAATCCACTCGGTCCGGTTCAAGGTGGCGCCTTTTTTCTTCTCGCCCAGCATGGCGCGCAATTTCGGACAGAAATAGACCTTATCGCCGTTCACATTCCAGTCCCATAGGCCGTCGCCCGTCGCACGCAGCGTCGCCTCCTGGCGTTCTTCGGTCTCGCGGAGATGTTTCAACTGCGCCTCGCGCGCCCTTATGCCTTCTTCGGCACGGTGCACCAGTTGATCCACTTCCGCGCCCAGCAAGCCAACCCCGGACTTCCCGCGGACGCCACTGTCCGGCAAGGAGCCTTCGTCGAATCTCAGGTCTTGGACATGCTCCGTCAGGCGGGAGACCTTGCTGCTGAGGCTGCGATAGAAGAAGAGCAGGCCGAGGACCGCTGCCACGGCGCCCGCGGCCAGTTGCACTTGAAGCATTGACTGCACCTGGCCGTCCACGCGCGCCGCCACCCCGGCGTCCAGGGCTTGATGCTCGGGAGCGTACATCAATGCGCGGGCCAGGTAGCCCGCGCCGGCGGTGACACCCGCCACCAGGAACAGCGTTATAGCACCCCGTAGCAGCAACGACATGGCATTCTCCGTTTACAAGCAAGAAAATATGAGAGCAACTAACTGTACCGCGACCATCCATCTGCGCTGGTGAATCGGGCATCGCTGCCTGGGTGATTCCGATTGACGATTACGATTCACGAGCACAAGCACAAACCGGACGAGGACCCGCCCCTGCACCAACCCCCGTGGCGCACCACGCACATCAACCACACTACTGCTGAACCAACTCGAGGATTTCTTCTTCTTTTTCCTCGGGGAACGTCACCAACTCATCGAGCAGCCGCGCCACCCGGGTCGGTTCGCTCTTGACCAGTTCCTGCAACAAGCGTAGGACCAGCCGGCGATTGCGCGGGCTGGAGGTGGCGAAGTCCGGAAATATCTGGTTCAGGTGGGTGGCATAAATCTCGAAAATTCGGCGTTCTGTAAAGTCGCTCTCCGTGACGGCCTCACCTTCGTAGGGGTAGAGGCCCAGTTCGCGCCACTCACTGATGATGTCCCGCGCGAATTCCGCTTCGCGCAGCGTGAAATGCTCCCGCAACTTCCGCCGGGCAGCGTCCAGGATTTGCCGCACGTCGGGAGACAAATCGCCCGCTTGGAGCAAGCCTTCCTTGTCGAGTTGGCGGTGGTATTCGGACTTCACGTAGGCGGTATAGCTGAACCCGCGGAAATGGAGCCGCGGCAACACGCATTGAAGCATGAAACCTTTTTCGTCGCAGAAGTACACGCCCCGCTTGCCTGGCAAGTTCCACTCGACCACGGTGAGCGCCGCGTGGACATGTTCGCCGTTCTCCATGACCATCTGGTCGAGGACGTAGTCGGTGTAGCGTTGTTCGGCGTTGGCGGGGTCAATGGGGACCTGGTCATAGACAATGCGCACGTCCGGATACTGGCGCAGGTATAGGGCAAAAATGTCCGTGACTTCCTGCACGGCTTTCACTCCGCGCAGTTGCCCCACGCTAATCGGCGGATAACCGATGTCCACCTGCATACCCGTGGGCTTCCCCTCGGCGCCGCGCGGATCGGTGACTGTGAATTCCCCCGGCGTGACCGCCTTGCCCAGAATGGAATAGGTGAAGCGCTGGTCCCCGTCCTGGTAGACGGTGCACCACTCGACCCGGTTGCCCAGCGAGAACGCACGAAAGCGGCCCTTGCCGTACTTGCCATGGAGCATCCGCTGCTGTACGTGGGTGCGGGCGCCCTCGCGCTTCCAGGAGCCGCCAAGGTTTTGGAAGACAATCAGGGCATCGTCGTAGTGCAGGCCATGGCCATCGTCCACGATGCGGATCGTCTCGAGACCCTCGAGAGCGTTTTCGATGAACTCCACCCGCACCTCCTTCGCCTCCGCGTCCAGCGCGTTCCATATCAGCTCCGCAATCGCCGCCATCGGCTTTGTGCGCGCCAGCGTCTCTAGATGGTCTTCCTTCACCTGCACAGTGATTGTCTTCACAACGGCCCTCCTGCCCAATGCGCCCACAAACGGTGGTCTGCCGGGATCATACCATCGCTAAAAAAAACGAACAACCCACATGATGTCTGACCTGTCGGACTTGTCACACCGGTCAGACTGGTTCCACCGATCCAAGCTGTCCGATCAGTCCGATGCAGCCAATCCGTCCGATTCCCCAGTCAGGCTTCCGCGGCTTCCACGGACTGCATCATCTCCCGGTCCCGGACACCGATCAGGTAGAGGATGCCGTCGAGACCCACCGAAGAAAGGGCCTGGCGTGCCGACTGCTTGACCACCGGCTTCGCCCGGAAGGCAATGCCCAGGCCTGCCAGCCGCAGCATAGGCAAATCGTTTGCACCGTCCCCCACGGCAATCACCTGGCGCAGGTCGATATTTTCGCGCGCGGCCAGTTGCCGGAGCAATGCGGCCTTTTTCTCGCCGTCCACGATATCGCCCACGACGTTGCCGGTCAGTTTGCCGTCCACGATCTCGAGTTCGTTCGCAAAGACGTAGTCGGCGCCCAATTTCTCGCGCAGGCGCTCGCCAAACCAGGTAAATCCGCCAGAAATAATGGCCGTCTTGAAGCCCAGGGTCTTGAGAAGCTGGAACAGGCGCTCCACGCCATCGGTGAGCGGCAACCGGCGGAGAATGTCCTCCATCACGCGCACCTCCAAACCCCGCAACAGCCCCAGCCGCCGCCGCAGACTGTCCTTGAAATCCATCTCGCCCCGCATCGCCTGTTCGGTGATGGCGCTCACGCGGTCTTTCACGCCCGCGGCGGCCGCCAATTCATCGATCACTTCGGCCTGAATCAGGGTCGAGTCCATGTCAAAGGCGACCAGGCGGCGATTGCGGCGATAGACGTCGTCGGCCTGGAACGCGATGTCCACCTCTTCCCCGTGCGCAAGCATCAAGAACTCCGCACGCATCCCGTCCGTGTCCACGGGTGTGCCGCGCACCGAAAACTCGACGCACGCGTATGGCGCGCGCGCCGACTCTTCGATCGGTATGCGCCCGGACAAACGGGTGATCACGTCGATATTCAGCCCGTGCCGCGCGA